>DASXEJ010000343.1 GCA_036490175.1 Pirellulales bacterium
GGCGTGGCCACGTTGTAGGGCAGGTTTGCCACTAACTTCAGCTGGCGCCCGGGACTGGCAGCCAACTCGTCGCGCAGTGCATCCAGTACAGCCTGGCTCAAGTTGTTCTTATTGCGCAGCGCATCGAGCGACAGTAAGCGAACATTGTCGAAATCGATCAACTCTTCGCTGGCCAACTGGTGCAACTGCGGATCGATCTCGACCGAGACCACCGCCGCCACATGCGGTGCCATCATCCCCGTGAGTGATCCAGTGCCGGTGCCCACTTCGAGAATCACGTCGTCCGACATAAGTTGCGCGGCGTCAACCAGCAATCGCGCCAGGTTGAGGTCGATGAGAAAGTTTTGCCCGCGCTTCGAGTTGGGATGAATCCCCACCTCGGCGAAGCGGCGAATGAGAAAGGACTGCGTCTGGGCGGCGGGCGTGGTAGTCATGATTTGTCAGTCAGGCAATCGATTCGTAGTCTCTCGAAATACGCGGCGTCTGCAAAAACCAGCCGCGTGCGCCGAGCACATTTAAAAATGGCATTAGCCGTTACTCTTCCAGGCGTCAGTTTGCTGTTCGACATATTTGGCCAGCAAATCGGTCTCGAGATTGACGCGGCTACCCAAAGTCAAATGGCCAAGTGTCGTATGGGCCAGCGTGTGAGGGATCAAGGCCACGCTAAATCGCGTAGGCTCGACATCGACCAGAGTCAGGCTGACGCCATCGACGGCAATTGAACCTTTACTGGCCATCTGGCGGCGCAGCGCCGGCGGAAAACGAAACCATAACGTCGACCACCCGGTGTCATCTTGCCGCGCGTCGAGCGTGCCGACCGCGTCGACGTGCCCACTGACAAAATGTCCGCCTAGGCGGTCTCCCAGAGCCAGGGACGCTTCGACATTCACTTGGCCACCCGGCGCGAGTTCGCCCAAGTTCGTACGGCTGAGCGTTTCGGCCCCCGCCTCGAACGACAGTAGCCCTTCGGCAACCGTTACGCAGGTGAGGCAGCATCCATTAATGGCCACGCTATCACCGATCCGCGCCGTGGCTGCGATGGACTCAGCGCACAACACCAGCAGGCACCCCGGAGGCCGGAAGGCAACCTCAACGACTTCAGCCAGTGATTGGACGAGCCCGGTGAACATCGAGTTTCTATAGCCGATAGTGTGATAAGACGTTTTAACGAGGAACCAAACGCCGAGAGCTCGATCCTTAGCATGGATCAATTGACCAACGCCAACTTGCACAAACCAGCCGGGCGCCTCAAGCACCACAGGGAACCGACGCTGGAAAACGGCTGGCATGCCGCCAGGTTCTAACGTCAGAAAAGCGGGTCTTGATGGGGTTCGCGTTGCACGAATTCTTGCCACGCATATTGGACGGGTCCCAAGGCCACAAACCCGCAACAGACAAGCGGCACGGCGTAACCGCGAATCACCATG
Organism: Pirellulales bacterium; assembly: GCA_036490175.1. Classification (NCBI taxonomy): domain Bacteria; kingdom Pseudomonadati; phylum Planctomycetota; class Planctomycetia; order Pirellulales; species Pirellulales bacterium. The sequence goes on from DASXEJ010000343.1 coordinate 1,428, forward strand.
ATGGCCACCAGCGCGAACACCAGACCCACGATGTGCCCCAGGCTGCGCTGGCCCGAGAACACCTGATTGACCAGATGCGGGTAGGGAATTCGCGACACCATCAGCAGGGCCACCAGCGCCGCGAAAAACGGTAAGACCGTTTGTAGCACAATGTCGATATTGTCTGCATAGACCAGCGGGTTGTCACTCTTCCGCAGCGTGTAGAACATGATCGCGAATCCGGCGATCGACGCCGCGGCCGCAGGGCTCGGCAAACCGGAAAAGTGAAAATGGTCGTCGTCGTCGCCTGTTTCGACAGTGAATCGCGCCAGGCGCAGTGCTGCGCAAACGACATACGATGCCGCGATCACCCAAGCCCAATCGTGATGTAGATAGGTGAACCGCGGACACATTTTGACTAACAAAAAGGCTGGCGCCACACCGAACGTCACCAGGTCCGATAGACTGTCGAGCTGCGCCCCGAAATCGCTTGTCCAGTTCGACAAGCGAGCGACGTGTCCGTCGAGCGCATCAAACAGCATTGCCAGAAAAATCAGCCAGCCGCTGAGCATTACATTGTGCGTGGGATCATCCTTGTTAAGCGCCTGTACAGCTTTGACGGGGCTCCGCGTACCCAGAGGTGCGGTGACCGGCACCTCGATCGAAGTCGGCGCGTCAACCCGCGCGGCAACCACGATGGCAAAGAACCCACACACGAGGTTCGCCAGTGTGAATAACGTCGGCAATACGGCGACAGTACGAATTCGGGCCATAATCTTTGATTGCGTTGACGTGTTTGGTCAGACAGGCGTTGGTTTGTCCGACGTCATAGCTTTCCCAGGCACGTTGTGCCTGAACGGCAGAGAATGACTCTTACCGTTCCTTGTAATGGGCCAAAATGCTGCTGCCAGCTTTCACACGCTGGCCCACTTGCGTTAACACTTCCAGGCCTGCTGCCGGCAGAATCAATTCCGTACGCGAACCTAGCTTGATCATGCCGAACTGCTGGCCGCGCGCCAGGGTCTCTCCTGGTCGCAGGCTGCACACAATACGGCGGGCAAACTGACCGGTGATTTGCCGCACAATAAGGCGTCGCCGCGACGGCCCAGCTTCTTCCAGGCCGATCCACATGCTTTCGTTCTCTCGGGCGCTTTCTGGCTTGAGCGCATTCAAGAACTTGCCTGGCAGATACCGCAAGCATAGCACCCGCGAGCCGCAGGGGACACGGTTAAGGTGAACGTTGAAAATCGACAGGAAAATGCCGATTCGTACGGCCGCGCCACCGATGAACGGATCAAACTCGAGCGGCGTAATTTCGGCAATCTTGCCGTCAGCCGGTGAAACCATCAGCCCCGGATCGCTGGGCACGCGGCGCGTCGGATCGCGGAAGAAGTAGACCACCAGCCCCAACAGGACCGCTGTTCCCATCGCTAGCGGCCACCACGGCGTGGGAGCGAACGCCAGCAGCACCGTGACCAACAGGAGCGGATAGCCCAGAATTTGCAACTCGGCCAAACCCCAGCGAGCAAAGGGAAGCCGCCCGCGCCAAGTGAACGGGTCGTCCGCCTCGTCCCACCTGGCCGTACACAGGTTGCGGCAGTACTTCAGGTCACGCGGGTCGAGTATCTCGTGGGGGCAACCGGTCGTTTCGCCCTGCCGTGTGGCGGCCATTCGTCGAACATAGCCGGAGCGAAAAGTTCGCAAATACCACCGCCGCCATTTCCCCCAGGCCAGTTCCAGGCGATAGCACACGCCGCCACCGGGCTGCACGCTGGTAATGTTCGCGGGGAGCGGTTCGATCGCGGTCGTGCTGGATTCGATTTCTGTGCGGCTCATGTCCCGAGATCTTTTTGCCGCGGCCGGCAAGTAGTCGGCGGTAAAACCGCGGCAGTCGACCAACGAGGGGTAACCCGGGGAAAGATGCGATCCGCTGCCCCCTCGACCGTATAGGAATGCGTTGGGGCTTTATCGTACCGGAGGCGGGACCGCGTTGCCAGGACTGTTGGGCAGCCATCTGACCCTACGGTATCTTGGGCCCGCCCGAGCCTTGCCAATCGCCCTACGCGGCCGATAATCCGTGGGATTGAGCACACCGCTATCCGCGCCGCTCGATGGTCGCCGTCGAGTCACCTTAACGTCAGGGAGTCTTCGCGATGAAAGCCGCGTTCATCAAGCAGCCGGGCCCGCCCGAGGTGATCAGCTACGCCGATCTACCGGCACCGGAGCCATCGGCTAATCAGGTCCTGGTGCGCATGACAGCTGTGGCTGTGAATCCCATCGACACCTATATCCGCGGCGGCTTGATCAAGGCCCAACTGCCCGACCCCTACATCATTGGTGCTGATCTGGCCGGTGTCGTCGAACGGTATGGGCCGGGTGCCTCGCGTTTCAAACCGGGAGACCATGTGTGGGGGAGCAATCAGGGAATGGCAGGTCGGCAGGGTACTTTTGCAGAATTACTGGCCGTCGACCAGCAGTGGCTCTATCCCGTGCCTGCCGGTGTCGACGACAAGCTGGCGGCGGCAGGCGCGCTCGTGGGAATCACCGCCCATTTAGGACTTTTCGGCCGAGCGAAGCTGCAGGCCGGCGAGATTCTGTTCATTAACGGGGGCACGGGCGGCGTCGGATCGGCCGTGATGCAAATGGCCAAGGCCGTGGGAGCCCGGGTCATCACCACAGCCGGCACCGACGAGAAGGTCGCTGAATGCCGGGCGCTTGGTGCTGATTTGGCCATCAACTACAAGACGGGCGACGTCGACGCCGAAGTTCGCAGTTTCGCCCCGCAAGGCGTCAACGTGTGGTGGGAAACGTTGCGCGAGCCGAACTTCGATCGCACCGTCGGGCTGTTGGCGCTGCGGGGGCGAATGATATTAATGGCCGGACGCGATGCGCGGCCCGTTTTTCCCGTCGGTCCGTTTTATGTGAAGGACTGCTCGCTACATGGCTTTGCCATGTTCAACTCTTCGGCCGACGAGCACCGCAAATGTGCCGACGACATTAACCGCTGGATGGCCGAGGGAAAGCTCCGGCCACGCATCGGCCGCGAGTTCAAATTGGCCGAGGCGGCAGCGGCTCACAAACTCCAGGAAGAGAACACGCTGCACAAGGCGGGCACGCTTGCCGGTAAAATCGTGTTGGTACCGTAGCACAAACGAGGATTGCTGAACGCTCAGCGCGGAGTGAACGAATACGACTCGTCAGCAATGCCATCGCGTCAAGGCAATTTCAACATTCGGCTTCGCTGATCAGCGCCTGACTCACTTCCGCTTCACGCGGATCTTCACGCGGTACTCGCCGGGGAAATTCTGGTTCTGCTGATCACCCTGCAAGGCCACGGCCAACTGCAGGACGCCCGACCGGTCCGCCGTGAATTGATGCTTCGAACCGATGCGGAATACTGTGCCCCCTGGACCGATTTTGCCGACCAGCGTGCCGCCGGCGATTTTGTTTGGCAGATACCAGCCGTAGTTCGGGGCACCATCCGGCGTGCTCACGGCTTGATTGCCCCACGGGGTCATGGTGATGGTGCCATCGGCGGCAAAGATCACTTTGTCGCCGCGCTCGACGCGAATGCCGGTATCCTTGGTGCCGCGGGTGATCATGTTGTTACCGTCGACAGCAACGGTCTTTTGCAGATCCTGCTTTTCGATGGCGTCGCGTTGAATGCGGCGGATGTCGCTGAGCTTGACGTTCAAGACGCCGTATTGGCTGGCGATCGCAAACTCCTGGGGCACGATCTTGCCGACCACCGCGAACTCGGTTGTTTCGATCGTATCGCGATCGATCAAGCGTCGCGGGCTGGCTTGCTCCTCGGAGTCGGCGTCTTCCTCTGACTGATCGAACTCTTCCAAGATGGCCTTCGCGCGGGTGCGTCGCTCGGTGTCGGAATCTTCGACCGCGCGTGCCAGTTTTAGGCGGATCGAGGGGCCCATCGCCGTGAGGGCCTTTTGTGCCGCTTCGCGTTCAGAAAAAACCGGTGAGCCTAGCTTCTCGATGAACTCATCGAGATTCTGGCCAATTTTTGGATGGCTTGCCAGACCGGGCGTAAGACTCACGATGGCGGTGACCGGAATCGTCAGTTTACCGAATTGCGTTTCGATCTCGATTTGTTGGTTGGTCAGGCCGCCGCTGATCTGGGAACCATCCATGAGATGGATTTTGAGCGCCTCGGGATGGACGGCCGTGCCAGGAGCCGGCGCCGGTTCTTCGGCGGCACAATGTGGCCGATGGGCAACCCCCGACAGACACAGCGCTAAGACCACCAGCCGCGCCGATCGAGCGCATCGTCGAGACATGCGAATCCTCTGTGTCTAGTGGGCGTTATTACCTGGGCAGGATTCGGAAAATCTGCCCGCATCCACGAGCCGTCGCGTTAGCATCCATTCTGACCCACGCGCGGTCGGGAATCCAGCCTTGCGATGGTGCGGCCAACATGATTGTGAAGGCGGCCTCTGGCGCTATTTTCTGGAGAGAATCGAAATGCAGTCTGCCGATGCTCCAAACTCACCGGTCCGCAATTACGGATGCCGAGATATCGACTTCGCAAGGTCCGGGCCGTTTGACATGCCTGCCGACTTCCGGCATCCTAGCCGAAGCTTTGACGTTGCCCACGACACTACGAACACGAGAAGCCGGATGCCGTTGCGATCGACTGTTTGGCCCCAGCGGTGGATCCTGGCCGCCTTGGTTCTCGGCGTGGCCACTGTGTGCCATGCACAAGCTGTGGCAGATTCATCCAGCCGGGCGACGGCGCACTCTGAGCCACCGCTCGACTACTGGTCGATGCTCTTCGTGTTTGTGCTGGCGACGTTTATCGGCATGGGGGTCATCCGCCGGGTCTCGCGGCTGCTCTATACACCGCTAATGTCGCTGACCAATGCCATCTCGGCCATCGCGGTGGTTGGCGCAATTATCGTCACGGGCTCGGACTATCCGCTGCATATCCGCGTGATGGGCGCGGTGGCGCTCTTTGCCTCGATGACCAACATCGTTAGCGGCTTCATGATTACCGATCGCATGTTGAAAATGTTCAAGACCAGCACGCCACGCGACGGCAAATCTATATGATTCATACCGTCGTACAGCTTTCCTATGTCGTGGCCACGGCGTTTTTCATCCTGTCTTTGCACTGGATGAATGATCCCAAAACGGCCCGCCGCGGCGTATCGTGCGGTATCGGTGCCATGGTCCTGGCGGTGCTGGCCACGTGGTTTGCGGTAGCCGCGGCGAATCCGCAGTGGGGACATCATCTGTGGATTGTCTTGGCCATCATTGCAGGCTTTGCGGTTGGCGTGCCGCTATCGCGCGTACCGCTCACGGCCGTTCCGCAACGCACCGCGCTGTCGCACGCCTTTGGCGGGCTAGCCACGGGACTCGTAGGCACCGCCGAGTATTTTATGTGGCTCAGCGAAGGGCCCGAGCGATTCACGTATTTTCGCACGGCGGCGCTAGTCGCGGAAATCCTCCTGGGCTTTGTCACGTTTACCGGCAGCCTGATGGCGGCCGGCAAGTTGCAAGAGCTGAAATGGATTCCGCAGCGCCCCGTGACCTACCCGCTGCAAAACGTTGGCAATATTGGGGTTCTGGTGCTGGCGGCTCTGCTCGGTGTGGCGTTGGTGTTCTTTCCGACCGAGCCCTGGTCAGGACCGGCGTTTCTGGCGGTCGTCGGGCTGGCGCTGCTGTTCGGCGTGCTGCTGATCATCCCGATCGGTGGCGCCGATATGCCGACCGTGATTTCGATCCTTAATTCGTACGCCGGGCTATCGGCTGTCGCGATGGGTTTTGTGCTCGACAATAAGCTGCTGATCACCGCCGGCGCGCTCGACGGATCGAGCGGACTGATCCTGTCGATCATCATGTGTCGGGCGATGAACCGCTCGTTCACCAATGTGCTGTTCGGCGCATTCGGTCAGGTCCAGGCCGTTGTCGCTAGCGGCGAGCAGAAGGCCTACAAGAGCGAGAGTGTCGAAGGGGCCGCCCAGATTCTGGAAATGGCTCAGCACGTCGTGATTGTCCCCGGCTACGGTATGGCCGTGGCCCAAGCCCACCATAAAGTGCGAGAACTATACGACCAGTTGAAGAAACGTGGCGCCACCGTGAAGTTCGCCATTCATCCCGTGGCCGGCCGCATGCCTGGGCACATGAATGTGCTGTTGGCCGAGGCCGAGATCCCCTATACAGACCTGGCCGAAATGGAAGAGGTCAACGCTGAAATGCCGCAAGTCGACGTGGTGCTGGTGATTGGTGCCAACGACATCGTGAATCCCGCCGCGCGGCACGACAAGGGGAGTCCCATCTACGGTATGCCGATCATCGAGGCGGATCGGGCACGCACCGTATTCGCGATCAAGCGGAGCAAGAACCCTGGCTTCGCAGGGATCGACAATGAGCTGTACTACGGCGATGCAACGTGGATGCTGTTCGGCGATGCCAAAGCGGTGGTAGGCGATCTAGTCAAGCAATTGGTCGGCGACAGTGGGGTGCATTGAAGCTCCCAATCAGACCATTTCTCAGCGTGAGGCGACCGCAAAAATCCGCTCGAAGCGATCCCGGTTGCCTGCCATGTATTCCTGGCATTTATCGAGCAGCGCTTGGGGGCTGGCGACCCCTTGCCTTTGAGCGAGTTTGGCTAGTTCCAGCGCGTCTTGCGGCAACGTATTGCGGGCCGTCGAGTTCATGAGTCGCAAACCGCACTCGACGCTGCGCAGGTAGCAATAGCTTTTAGTCAGAAAGTCCGCGTCCTTGGCCGCGAGAACTCCTGCAGTTCGCAACACGGCAAGCGCGGCGACGGTGTTGGCGACCCGCACCTCGCCATGTTTGCCGCCGTGGGCCAGTTGCAACATCTGGACCGTGAATTCGATGTCAACGATGCCGCCGGGCCCGCGCTTTAGGTTTCCGGCTGGCGCCCCGTCTTCCAACCGCCCGCGCATGGCTTGGATTTCGTCGGCGTAAGACGCCTGCCAAGGATGATCGTAGGCAGCTCGCACGACTAAGTCCGCGGCGCGTGCCGCGGCATCCCCCGTGCTGAATACCGGACGCGCCTTGGTTAACGCTTGCCGCTCCCAGAGATGACCGCTCCCCTCGGCGAAATAGCGGGCGAACTCTGGGAAACTTGTGGCCAACGCCCCCGAGCGGCCTGTCGGACGCAAGCGGGGATCGACTTCGTACAGACGGCCATAAGGACTCAATCGATTGGCGATCTTGATGATCCGCTGCCCAAGCTCGCTGAAGAAATGTTGATTGTTGGTTGTCTCGCCTTGGCGACGGCGTGCACGCGCGGTCGATCCCTCGGCCTCGTAAAGGAAGACCACGTCCAGGTCGCTATGGAAATCTAGCTCCTGACCACCTAGCTTGCCCATGCCCAGGATTGTCCAGGAACAGACTTGGCCGGCGAGCGGTCCTTCGCCGATCGTAGGCGCGCCGAGCTTCGCACTTAGTTTGTCGTATTCTGTGATTGCGATTCGTTCCAGACACACTTCGGCAATGTTTGTCAGTGCTGCGAACGTCGAGCGGATATCCTCTTTGCCCAATATGTGGCGCACGCCCACATAGAGTTGTTGCGTGTTCTTAAAGCTGTGCAGAATGGGGTCCAAGTCCTCGGCGCCGCGCGCCAGGTCGGCCAACATCGTGCGCAAGTCGTCGATCGTGGGAAGCTTGTTCAGGACCATGCTGTCCATCAACTCGTCGATCATGCCCGGATTGCTGATCAGTAATCCAGATAGCAACTCGCTGAAGGAGCAGATCTCGACGTACAGCGCCATCGACGGCGGATTAAAGCTGAAGAGTTCCCACAGCACGCCTTTGCCGCCCAGCGAATCGCTAACCTTTTCCAGGTTTGAGAGTGTGGAATCGGGATCCGGCGTCGCGGCCACGGCCTTAAGCAATCGCGGTGCGATCGAGGCCAGAAAGTGCCGGCAACGTCGCGTCGACAGAAAGCGAATCTTTTCGGTCGAGAGCGCCACTAGGTTACGATAGGCTTGTTGTACGTCGCGGAACGGGTAACGTCCCAACACGGCCGCGATCCGCTCCGGGGGCGGATCAGGGTCGAGCACCAGGTCTACTTCGGGCTCGGTCTCGGCATCTTCGCCAAAGGCGTCGTGTAACAAGTGATCCAGAATCTTGCGATTGAGCGCTGTCTTCGTGCGGTGATCATGCTCGAACGCCGCCAGGGCCGAGCGGCTCGCCTTGTCGGCATAGCCCATACGAATGGCCAGTCGGCCCAATTCGCGCGGTTCGGTCGGCATGCTGTGCGTCTGCAAGTCGAACATGATCTGCAAGCGATGTTCGATCTTGCGCAGAAAACTATAATTCTCTTCCAAGAGCGAGCGTTCCTGGTGCGTCAGGCAGCCCGTATTTTCTAACTGGGCAATTGCTTCGAGCGTGTTACTGGTGCGCAGTTGCGGCATGTCGCCGCCATTGAGCAATTGCAGGAATTGAATCACGAACTCGATATCGCGAATGCCTCCTTCGCCCGTCTTCACATCCGACGCATCCTTCCCCTGCGATTGCGTGCGCTGCTCAATGCGGCGCTTCAGCGCCTTGATGCCTGTGATATCGGCCAGGGCAAGATAACGGCGGTAAATCCACGGTTCGAGATATTGGAGGAACTCCGTCCCCAGGTCGAGATCGCCGGCGATGGCGCGGGCCTTGACGTAAGCTTGACGCTCCCAGGTACGTCCCAGCACGTCGTAGTAGTGCGTAGCCTGTTCCAGGCTGTGTACCAAGGGCCCGCGTTCGCCTTCGGGGCGGAGCCGTAGGTCGACGCGATAGGGGCTACCTAACTCCGTGGCTTCGGTCAGTAATCGCACCACATCGCGAACCAGGCGATTGAAGAACTCGACATTGTCGAAACTGCGGGCTCCGTCGGTTTTGCCATCAACGTCGTAGAGGAAGATCAGGTCGATATCGCTCGAGTAATTCAGCTCGACGCCTCCCAGCTTGCCCATGGCTAAGGCGACAAATCGCGCGGGCTTGCCATCGGGGTGGCGCGGTTGACCGCGCTTCTCCACTAGGCGGCGGCGAGCGAAACGCACCGCACTTTCCACGATCGCGTCCGCCAGGTACGAGATCTGCGCCGTCACCGTGGCTAGCTTCTGTCCGCGGATGATGTCTCCGTAAGAGATGCGCAGCGTCTCGCGTCGCTTGTAACGGCGCAGGGCCGTCATCACTGCGTGGTCGTCGTCGAGGGCGGCGACTTCCGCCGCCAGTTCTTCGACCAACACATCGCGGGCTACCGGTTGACCTTCGGTAATACGCAACAGGTCATAGCCGCCGGGGTCGAGCACTAAAATATCGCTCAGATACTGACTCGTGGCCATGATCTGCAGCAATACGCCGAGTGCCTCGCGATCGCGCTCGAACAGCGACCCGATCGCCAGCGGGCTGCGCGATGCCTGGACAAAGCGGTCCAGGTTATTGAGCGCCATATCGGGATTGCTGGACTTGGGAAGGTGTTCCGCCAGCTGATCGCAGATTACGCCCAATAGGTCGAGGGGCACGCCGGCCGTGGCAATGTTGACAAGATTGGCATGTGCGCGGGGCGGATTTTCCAAGCCCCAGGTTTTCAGCCAGCTTTCTGCCTCGGCTGGATTGTCGAGGTAACGGTGCAGTCGGCCGATATCCATGTTTTCGAACGCGCCGAGTAGCCGCCTGCGAGTAGAGGCGCTTACAAGCTGTACAATGCGGGACCGGCGTGGCTGGTCACGACGCTGCCAAACAAGGTGAAGGCATTGGCGTCATAAATCACGACGGGAAGGAACTGTCCGATGAGCCGCGCAGGCCCGTCGAACACGACGATTCGATCACAGTTAGTGCGGCCGGTCAACTGAAGAGTTCCATCCTCCGCACGGTTCATTTTACTCGGACCCTCGACCAATACCTCGACTTCCCGACCAAGGAAAGCCTGATTGTCGGCTTCGCTGATCTCCGATTGAATGGCCAGTAGTTCGTTGTTGCGGCGTCGCTTGACGTCCTCAGGGACGTCGTCGGCGTACAGGTCGGCCCCTTTCGTACCAGGCCGCTCGCTGTATTTAAAGATGAAGCTGTTCTTGAACCGGCCCTCACGCAGCAATTCGACCGTGGCTTGAAAGTCGTCTTCGGTCTCGCCGCAAAAGCCGACAATGAAATCGCTGGTCACGGCTGCATCCGGCACGATGTCGTGGATGCGGGACAACATCTCGCGATATTCTTCGACCGTGTAGCCGCGTTTCATCCTTTTCAAGATCGTGTTCGACCCGCTTTGCGCCGGCACGTGCAGGTAGTGCGAGCATTTTGGCAGGTCGCGCACCGCTTCCAGCAGGTCGTCGGTCATGTCCTTAGGGAAATTGGTCACGAACTTGATACGGTCCAGGCCGTCGATCGTGGCGAGCCGCGCGAGTAAGTCCGACAGCCGCCAGGTTTTGTCGCCGGCGACGTGGCGATAGCTATTCACGGTCTGTCCCAAGAGCGTAATTTCGCGACAGCCTTCATCGGCCAGGCGGCGGGCCTCGGCTTCGATTTCGGCGGCGGGGCGGCTTTGCTCCGGACCGCGCACCTTCGGCACGATGCAATAGGTGCAAAATTTGTCGCAGCCAATCATGATCCGCACGAACGCCTGATACGGCGACGGGCGCATCTGCTGATCACGCAATGGGTCATAACTCTCGAAGCTGCGTTCGACCTCGCCTCGGCTACCGGCCGCCCGATCGAGACTGACCTCAATCCGTTGGCCGCTGCCAGCGGCGATCTCGGAAAGTAGCGTGGGGATCTGGTGCAGTTGTCCCGGGCCCACGACCAGGTCGACGTACGGTGCCCGCTCGAAAATCAGCCGCTGATCCTTTTGGGCCATGCACCCCAGGACGCCGATGATTTTGCGGGGATTGTTCACCTTGGCATGCTTGATCCGTCCCAAAGCGCTGTAAATCTTGTCTTCGGCATGCTGACGGACGCTGCACGTATTGAACAGGATCGTATCAGCTTCGCGCGCCGTCGGCACCAACTCGTAGCCCTGCTTGCGCAGGCTGGCCACGACCAGCTCACTGTCGAGCATGTTCATCTGGCAGCCGACGGTTTCGATGTACAGTTTGGGCATGGTTTGAGCCAGTTTGCGATGGCCGTGGCCCCGGTTCAGGCACGGCGTTCTCGGGCGATCCTCTGGACGCATGGCCGAGAACTCAAATAGTAACGCGCCGGCGGCACGGCAGGCGAGGGGGGAATCTCGACAAGAACCGACAAGTTTCGATCAGTTATTCATGGACTTGGGCGGTGGCCCCTGGCCGACGGCCGAAACCATCGGTAATTTTGCACTAATCCAAGCGCGAGCCACAGCAGTCAATCCCACGCCATCGGCAAAATTTGCTACCTATCGCCAGCACGTCCATCCCCCTAGGACCCATGCCGAGCGCTAGGCGGTGACGTAATCAACAGGTTATCAATGACAACAACCACCCAGCGGACTATTCACCGCTGACGCGCACTTCCAGCGTGCCGGCATTATCGGCGAGCTCGGCGGGCGAATCATTGACCCGCAAGTACAGCGTGCCCGTGGCTGTCGGTTGCAGCGTCGCTTCCTGGCCGATGATAGTGGGACTCAACAGCGCACTATCGGAGCGGGAGTCAAACGGCTCGGGATGCACAGCGGCCAACAGCACTCCCAGCGGTCGACCCTCCCAATAGCGGATCGTAACGCCCCCGGGATCCGAAAGCCAAGGGCGCTCGCCTTTGGCGATCTGGTAGCTTCCACTGGCCCGCAGTCGGTAGGTTCGTCCCGCCTCGAGCTCGATTCCGCTGGATTGCCACCCCCGGTCGGCGGCAATTCTCACAGTTTTGCCTTCGCGGGGCAACGGAACTCCGGGGCGGAAATCGATCGCTTCGCGCTGCAGGTCATAACCGTATTCCAGACGATCCGCGAACAGCTGCCATTCTTCGTCAAGCTGCGGCCAGTCGTTAGCAAAGCGGTCGAGCACCTGTCGATTAAAGTTGCCTGCCCCGACATGCGTGGCCAATTGCCGGAACCGCTCGCGGTAGCGCGGATGGCCGTCCAGAAACGCTGCGACGGCCCAACACCACCCGTAGGGCTCTAATTCCGTGTGCGCATCGGCCTGGTACTCCAATACGTCATCCATTTTCAAGCGGCGGCCGGCAGCGATTGCTTCATGAACGAGTCGCACGCGTCCCCATCCGACAAAATCGTCAGCGTCGGCGGGGAACGCGTCGAGTGTGACGCGGTCATTTTTCTGTGAATGCGTGGCCAACAATTCGGCCATGCCTTCCTTGTACCAGGGGGGGCCGCATGAGCCGAGCAGAGCGGCCATGAAGGCGTGCGTACCCTCGTGCAGCAATAAGTGCCGGCGGTAGTAATCGCTTTCTTGATCGTAGATCCAGATGCGATCACCACGGAAATAGCCGTGCAAGAACTTGGGAAGGTTTCTGGGTAACAACCCGACCTTGAGAAACTTCTGCTTATCCGCCATGAGGCACGCGGTCGCCCGCCACGATTGTGTACCACGTTGCGACGCGCCGAAGTATTCGCACCATTGCGGATAGGCCTGGTCAAAATCCGTCACCAACGGATCGACGTCAGGGCCAGCCGGCAGGTCCGTGTACAGCGTAATATGTGAACCGACAAGCTTGCGAATGCCTGCCCCCTGCAGTTGAGCATCGTCGACGATCGACTGCGAGCGATCGGGCACCGCCGGCGCAAGATTTGTTCCGGCAGTGTCCGTTTTGGCGCTACTTGCCGGTTGCGAGCGAGCACCTTCGGGCGCTGTCGTTTGCGCTAATGTCTGGTCCGTATGGGCAGCACCGGTGGGTGCTGGGGAGTGGGGCGTTATGGTCGCGCCGCCGGTGTCAGGCCCGGTCACCGGTGCCGCGGCGGCGCGAGGCTCTGCAGCCGGAGGTGTAGGTCCGCAGCCGGGCACCAGCAGTAAAATCGGCAGCACGATCTGCGGCAAATTGCGGAGCATGACGCAAATGTCGAGGGGGATGACGGATCTGCGAGACCACGCAGTTGCCGGACCACCTGGCAATATATGCTATTGTACGTTCCCGCCTGATGCAGTGTCGTGCTGTGTTTTTGGCGAGGGGGTTGGCATGTACGGGTTTGTTGGGGCGTGCGGATTCTCAGGTATCTCGCACGCGGGAGTCCGAGCTTTCAGCGGTGCGACCTGCCGCGCTACGAAAATCACTGGCTACTCTGTGCCGCGGCGCGCCGATAAACTTATTCGTTCAGAGAGGCGGGGCTATCTTGCTACCTCAGGTGGGAAAAGGGCCATCTCATGGATGCCTTACTTCGCAGGCTGTCTCTGCTGCTTTTAGTCGTTGCCATCGCTGCCTGCACGTCGCCGGCCCCTTTGCCAGAGGTTGTGGCCTATACGGCCCTCGACGCCGAGTTCTCGCAGCCGGTCTTCGAAACCTTCAAAGGGCAAAGTGGCATCACGGTGTTGGCGAAGTTTGACACCGAATCAACAAAGACGGTTGGTCTTGCCGCCGCAATTATCGAAGAAGAGTCGCGTCCTCGTTGCGACGTCTTTTGGAACAACGAAATACTCAATACTCTGCGGCTGGAAAAGCGCGGATTGCTCGAGCCATTTCCCTCGGCCACCGACGAGGTTCTGCCAGAGATGTACCGCTCGCCGAACGATACCTGGCACGCGCTGGCGGCACGAGCGCGCGTGCTGATCGTAAATACCGAGGTGACAAAGAAGGACGGTAAAACGCCGCGGTCGATACTCGATCTTGCGGACGGTCGTTGGCACGGTCGCGCGGGCATCGCCAAGCCGCTATTCGGCACCACCGCCACGCAGGCAGCCTGCCTATTTGCCTTTTGGGGACCCGATAAAGCCAAGCAGTTCTTCCAGGATCTGAAGGACAACCAGGTACAGATCATGGCCGGCAACAAGCAAGTTGCGTTGGCTGTCGGCACCGGGCAGTTGGCCCTCGGGCTGACCGACACAGACGACGCGATCGCCGAAATCGACAAGGCCATGCCCGTGGCGATCATTTATCCCGACCAAGGAGATAATCAGATCGGCACCCTGTTCATTCCCAACACGGTAAGCATCATCAAAGGCGCGCCGCACCCTCACGCGGCCCGACGGCTGGTGGATTTCCTACTCTCGTCCGAGGTGGAATCGCAACTGGCGTTGTCGTCGAGTGCGCAGATTCCGCTTCATTCCAACGTCGACGTGGCGTCGCGATTGAAAATACCAGAAGGAATCAAGCAGATGCAGGTCGACTTTGCGGCCGCCGCCGACATTTGGGACACGACCGCAAGGTTCCTGCGCGATGAATTCACAGGACCATAACACCAGCGGTCGCAGAGCTCGCGACGCGGCCCGTGCGCAGCGGAATGGCCGCACGGCCTGTCGAGTGCGGTCTACAGTGCGCGGCGAATACGACGAGGCGGGCGTCCACCGCGGCCCATGGCAGGTGGCTTGGGTGGGGCAGGCTGATCGCCCGTATCCCCTGCCGAATGATCATTCTGGGGCGTGCCAGCTTGTCCGCTAGCGACCGGTGGTGCCACACGGGAAACAGCCTCGAAGCCCTCGATTTCGTCCCGTTTCAGCAGCCGTTCGATACGCATCTCGATGCGAGTCAGCTCGGGACCTTCTTCCGGAGTGACGAACGTGTACGCCACCCCCTCGCGTCCCATGCGGCCAGTACGACCGACGCGATGCACGTAGTCATCGCAAAATGCCGGGATATCGTAATTGATGATGTGCGAGATGTTGCTCACGTCGATGCCGCGACCGACGACATCGGTCGCCACCAGGTGACGCACTTTGCCCTCGCGAAAGCTGGCCATGACGCGGTCGCGGGCATTCTGCTGCAAGTCGCCGTGGATGCAATCCACGCACTCCGTGCGCTTCGACAGATTGCGCTGCACTTTTTCGACGCCGCGTTTGGTCCGACAAAAGATGATCGATTGCCGTGGATCTTCGCGCTTCAGCAAACGCACCACGAGCTCTAGCTTTCGATCCGGCGCCACAGTGAAATAATATTGATCGATCGTGTCAACCGCCACTTCGCCCGGTGAGAAGTTCAGACTTTCCGGATCGCGCATGTAACGCCGTGACAAGCGCTCGACCGGCGGAGGCACCGTGGCGCTCAGTAGCAGCGTTTGGCGATCGCTTGGGCAGCGGCGGAGAATCTTTTCGATGTCGGGGCGGAACCCGATATCGAGCATTCGATCGGCTTCGTCGAGCACCACCGTCGTCAATCCATCCAATTGCAACGTGCCCCGTCCAATATGATCCAAGACGCGCCCGGGGGTGCCAACCACCACTTCGGCGCCGCGCCGCAGCTTTTCCATTTGCTCGCGGATCGGCTTGCCGCCATAGAGCGCTACCGCGTGGACCTTGCGGCCATGGGCTAGCTTGGCGAACTCCTCGCGCACTTGCACGGCAAGCTCGCGTGTGGGCACGAGCACCAATGCCTGTGGCCCGCGATGGTCGCGGTGCGATTGCAACCGCTCGATAATGGGTATGGCGAAGGCAGCTGTCTTGCCGGTTCCGGTGCGCGCTTGCCCAAGCACGTCGACTCCGACGAGGGCGCGGGGAATCAGCCCGGCTTGAATGGCAGTGGGCTCGATGTATCCGGCCTGTTCCAGAGCTGACATCATCAGCTCGGAGAGCGAGAGATTCTGGAATCCGAGTCCGGACTCCACGGCGGGGTGGGACAAGTCTTATTCCTATAAGGTTGGCTAAGACGCCACCACCAACCTGAGCGGCGTCTAAATTATTTCCTGGCTATGTTTGATGTAACTATAGCCGTAAAAAGGGTTTTGGTCAATATCCTGAAAGTCGAGTTAACACCGTCTTCCTCCTGGATATTGCAACCTATCCTCGACCCATGAACTGCCAGGTTCCCCGGACAGAGTCCACAGGACAAAAAAAATAGGCCGGAGCGTCTACGCGGGTTGCCGCCCAGACGCTGCCGGCCTTTCTCGTTGTTCCAGAAAAACCGCGAGCCCGAAGGCTCTTACGTGGCGGCGCCCGTCTTGCGCAAAGCCTTCTTCGGCGAGCGCTTGGCCTTCTTGGTCGCCTTCTTGTGCGACGGCTTGGCCTTGGGGCTCTTGGCGATCTTCTTCTTCGTAGCCTTCTTAACTGCCATATCCTTGGCTCCTTAAAACAGGGTCCCCATGCTCGACTGCGAAGACGTCCCCCGGGGTACCCTCTAGGGGAGTCGCCGAAAACAAAATCCGCTTTGCAGCAGATTTGGATGCTTCTTGACCAAGCGAATTCGGAATCGTCGATCCGGCAGTTACCGCCGGATCCGGTCAAACCCCCCGACCGGCGTGCCATTGAACCAGCTTTCTCCAGTTCGCGTCAAGGCGAGTTCCTGCCCGATCCGCCAGACTGACCCTGTCGGCGCAGTTCTCAAAACCAATTTCGGCGGTTCCGCAGTGGCTTCCACGTTCGTCCTGTCATCCGGCGCGCCGACGGATGATTGGCGGACTATGTGCGCAGCCACCGTATTCCGCCGACCGATGTTTTGAATGACAAAGTCCCAGCAATCGCTCGTCCGATTCGTTCCCGATGCGGCAAAGTGCGCATGGCGCGCGTCCTTGGAAGCGAACCCGCGAGCCACTATGATTGTCGGATCACTGGCCGGAATCGGCCCCGCACCGAGCCCACGATCGTGGCCGATTGCGACACTTGCTGCCTTTCAATGAGCCGCTCGTCAGAGCGGCGGAGGAATCCGCTTTTATGGGACTCTCTATATCACGGGCCGTTGAAGCCCTGGAGCCGTCGGCCACAATCGCCATGGCCGCCAAGGCCCGTCAATTGAAGTCGACCGGCAAGACGGTCTACGACTTCAGTCTCGGAGAGCCTGACTTTACGACGCCCGAGCACATCTGTGCGGCCGCGGTTGCGGCAATGAAGGCCGGTCACACGCATTACACGGCCGCAGGCGGAATCGCCGAACTCAAGGCCGCTGTGGCGCGATCCTATTCCGAGCGGCATGGAGTCGAGTACGCGGCGGAACAAGTCGTGATTTCCAATGGCGCAAAGCACTCGCTGCATAATGCGTTCACCACATTACTCAATCCGGGCGAGCAAGTGATCATTCCCGCGCCCTACTGGGTTAGCTATGCCGAACAGGTGAAGCTGGCAGGCGGCGTGCCCATGATTGTCGAAACGGCCGAGCAAGATGATTTCAAACTCAAGCCCGCGCAGCTCGAGCGCGCTATAGCGCCGAAGTCCAAAATTCTGCTGTTGTGCTCGCCGTCGAATCCTACGGGAAGCATGTATTCGCGCGACGAGTTGGTCGCTTTGGCAGACGTCGTGATCGAACGAGACCTGGGAGTGATTTCTGACGAAATCTATGAGCATCTGGTTTACGGCGACAATCGATTTGCCAGCTTTGCCACGATTCGGCCCGGTTTGGCCGAACGAACCGTGTTGGTCAATGGTGTCAGCAAATCGTACGCCATGACGGGCTGGCGCATTGGCTGGACTTTATCACCCGTAAAGTTAGCCAAGGCCATGGACAACTTGCAGAGCCAAGAGACATCAAATCCGTCGAGCATTAGCCAATACGCGGCGCTTGCGGCGCTCACCGGACCTCAACAGTGCGTCGAACAGATGCTGGTGGAATTCGCCAAGCGGCGCGAGTTTGTGAAGGGTCGCATCACGCAATTGCCGAATTTGTCCAGCACGCAAATGAGCGGGGCATTTTACGCCTTCATCAACATCAGCGCGCATCTGAAACGCTCGTATAACGGCGTTCGCGTCGATAATTCGGCGCAGTGGTGCCTAGAGCTACTGTCGCAAAAAAGTGTCGCCACGGTGATGGGCTCGGCCTTTGGTGCCGAGGGCTACGCGCGACTATCATTTGCCAACAGCATGCAGAATCTGGAAGCGGGCTTCGACGCGATCGAGAGCTTCTTGAAGAGTCCGCAATAGTCGGAAATCTTGCCGTGCCTGGAGAATATCTCGCCGTACCGGCCGAGTCGCCTACATGTACCTCTCCAGCACGCGGCGGCTGGTCGAGTCGAGTTGCCGGGTGTCGGGCACCAGGTAGCGCATCCCAGACGAATCGATCAGGATCGCACCGTTCGGGCCGACGCGGCGTACGTCATCCTCGCTCTTCAGCAGGAATTGGGTCGGCCCTCGATCAGTTGTCACTTCCCATTGCGACGGATCGGTATTCGACGAGACGTTCACGATCCGCTGAATCACCGGCATGAACTCGCGCCGGCCCAATTCGTCAACAAGCAGCTTTCGTGTCGCGGCTGGTACGGCATCCAAATCTTCGATCCACAGAACCTCGACGCCTTCGACATTGCAAAGCGAGAGCCAACGCTGGGGATCTGATAGCGGGAAGGAGCGAATGGGCTCGACGCCTACGTGCCGTCGCCCGCTGCCATCGGTAAGGACCAGTCGGCCGAACGAATCGTATTGCAGAGAAAACGACGCTGCCGGTTCGCGGTGGTCCCCCTCCGTATCAGATGCCATGGCGCGAGTGCCTCCTGCGAAAAGGAACCGTTTGCGGATCAGCAAAAGAGGCAAGCGTCACTCGGCAGCTTCCTGCGCCAGCGCCAATTGCGCACGGTGCAAGCGTGCGTACATGCCGGGAAGTTGCAGCAAGTCCTGATGCTGCCCGCTTTCCACGATCCGACCACGATCGAGCACGATCAGTCGATCGGCTCGGCGGAGCGTGCTGAGGCGATGGGCGATCGCGATTGTCGTGCGCCCTTGGATGAGGTTGTCCAGCGCCTCTTGAATCTCGCGCTCGGTTTCGGTGTCGACCGAGCTGGTGGCCTCGTCCAGGATCAGGATACGCGGGTCGATCAACACGGCCCGGGCTATCGAGATCCGTTGCCGTTCGCCACCGGAGAGCGTTTGCCCACGCTCGCCGACCAGCGAATCATACCCGTCGGGCAGTCGCATGATGAAGTCGTGGGCTTTGGCGGCGCGTGCTGCGGCGACGATCTCCGCGCGGCTGGCGTCCGGTCTGCCGTAGGCGATATTTTCTGAAATCGTGCCATAAAACAGGAACGGGTCCTGCAGCACGACGCCAATATGGCGCCGATACTCAGACACGGAGAGCTGTCGCACATCTACGCCATCGATCAACACCGACCCCTCGGTCACGTCGTAAAAGCGGCACACTAGGTTCACCAGAGTACTCTTGCCAGAGCCGCTGGGGCCAACCAGGCCGATCAGTTCGCCCGGTGCGATTTTGAGATCGACATTTTCGATAACCTGCCGATTTCCGTAGCGGAAACCGATACCGCGGAGTTCGATTTCCCCACGGATCCGACCAGGATTCACGGGATTGGCCGGTTCGGGCACGCTGGGGACGCGATCGAGCACTTCGAAGATTCGTTGCGAGCTGGCCGCGGCCCGTTGCGTCATCGAGAACATGCGGCTCATCGACTCTAGCCTCGTGTAGAACCGCATGATGTATAGGTAAAAGGCGAAGAGATATTCCGGCTCGATCCGGAAATCAAAGACTCGCCAGGCCCCGAACGCCCAGACCACCATCAAGCCTGCCGTGTTCAAAAACAGCACCAGCGGCCAGAAGAAGGCCCATACCGTGTTGACGCGATTGTTGGCCTCGATCACACGATCGTTGGCGCGCTGGAAGCGACGGATCTCGCGCTGCTCTTGGGCGAACGCTTTCACGACCCGGATGCCGGGAATCGTATCGGCCAGGACATTGGTCATTTCCGACCAGGCGCGGCCGCCGCGCTGAAAACCGTGCTGCAATTGTCCTCGCACGTGGTAAACCAGCCACGCCACCAAGGGCAACGGCAAGAGGGCAGCCAGAGCCAGCACCGGGTCCCAAGTGAAAAGAATGATTGATATACCGATAAACATCAGGATATCGCTGGCGAAATCGACGACGTTGTCCGCCAGAAAGTTGCATATCCTGTCAGTGTCGCTCGAAATGCGCGCAATGAGGTCGCCCGTACGCTTGCCGCCGAAAAACTCCAGCGACAGTTGATGCAGGTGCGCGTAGGTCTGACTGCGTAAATCGCCCGCGATGCGCTCGCTGACCCGCGCCATCACGATGCCCTGGGCCCAGCCGAACAGCCACGCTGCAATGGCCGCCGCGCCCATGCCCATCAGGCAATAGGAAACCAACCAGCCCAGGGGCGGGCCGTCGTGATCCTGCAGTGCGTCCAGGGCTTTCTCTCTCGCGGCAGGCGTGAGCCGTCGTTCTTCGGTAATTTCCTCGTACTTCTCGTAATGCTGACGTAGTCCCGCCATGAGGGGAACTGTGAGGTAGTAGGGCACCAGCCCTACGGCCGTGGTTGCGACCGTGAGAACAAAACCCAACAGAATCAAGCTGGAACGTTGCCGAGCGAATCGCGCCAAGCGGAACAGGGCGCGCGTGCTGACCGCTTCGGCGGCAGGCTGCGCAAACGTTTCCGCTTCTTCCTGCTCTTCCGAGTCGAGCGGCAACCCGCGCCGCACGGCATCGAAGCGGCGCACGAACTCGTGTGCGTCAACGGCGCGGCCGTTTGTATATCGCCAGTACCCCAGGCGGGCGTCGGTTCCCAATAGTTCGAGCATGCCCAGGCCGTTGCGCTCTTTCGCGCGCAGGTTCGCGACACTTGCTAGCGGCCAGGACTGCCACGTTGCGTTACCGCGATCTTTTTCCGCGGCCGTCACTTCCGCCGATAGCAATCGGCGGTCGGTGAGCAACACTAAACCGTCGGCATAGTCGAGCGCTGTGTCGAGATCCGGAGCAAACCAGGCGTGGATGACTTCGCCCGCATCCAAGTGCGCCAGAGCAACACGGCGCCACGCATCAGGAAGAGCCGGAAGAATGAAGGGTACGTCGTCCAAGTGAGGATAGCTCCAAGAAAGCGGGCGTGTGCGGTGCGCGGGGAGATACAAGCTCTGGCGGGGCGGCAGTCAATTGTAAACCCTAAAACCGCTCGGACAAATGCGTTCGCGAAAACCATTGCCCTTCCCGTAGTTCCGGTTTTTGGCGATTCTTCGGCCCTTGACCGCCTGTGGCCGGGTGCGTAAAGCTGAGCGGACGGGGAATGCGGGTGTCCGCTGCGGGGGTTGGGTTGCGCCGCTGACTATATGTGGCGCCGCAACGTCCGTCTGCATAACTAGTTGCACTCAGGGTTCTAGGTGGCTCATGGAAATCCGTCGGATTCGGACGTTGCGAGGTTCCAACACCTGGGCTTGGTTTCCGGTGCTGGAAGCCTTGATCGACCTGGGGGAATTAAAGGATTCGCCTTCCAATGAGTTGCCCGGCTTCAACGAACGAGTCATGTCCTGGCTCCCTACCATGATCGAGCACCGTTGCTCGATCGGAGAACGAGGGGGCTTCTTCGAGCGCTTACGGCGCGGCACTTATCAGGGACATATTCTCGAGCACGTCACACTCGAGTTGCAGCAACTGTGTGGCTGCGACGTCGGCTTTGGCAAGGCGCGCGAGACCACCGAAGAGGGAGTCTACAAGGTGGTCATCGAATTCGAGGACGCCGTGTTGGGGCACGAATGTTTTGCGACGGCCATGCGATTGAACCAGGCCGCCGTTTACGATCGGCCTTTTGACATCAAGTCCGAAATCGCCCGCTTGCGCGAAATGGCCGACGATGTGTTGCTAGGACCGAGCACACGCGCGATCGTGGCGGCGGCCGAGACGCGCAACATTCCCATCCATCGGCTTACCACGGGCAGCCTCGTACAGTTGGGATGGGGCGCGAGGCAGCGGCGCATTCTTACAGCCGAAACAGATCGCACCAGCGCTATCGCGGAGTCGATTGCGCACGACAAAGAGCTGACGCGACAGTTGCTGCGCACCATCGGCGTGCCAGTTCCTGAAGGACGCCCCGTCTCCGACGCAGCTGACGCCTGGGAGGCTGCGCAGGAAATCGGTTTGCCCGTCGTCGTTAAGCCGCG
The DNA here is from genome assembly GCA_036490175.1 of Pirellulales bacterium. Lineage (NCBI taxonomy): Bacteria > Pseudomonadati > Planctomycetota > Planctomycetia > Pirellulales > Pirellulales bacterium. The sequence continues at coordinate 23,261 of DASXEJ010000343.1, forward strand.
CGACAGCAACCACGGCCGTGGCGTCTTCACCGGACTGACCTCGCGCGAGCAGGTGGCCGCCGCGTTCGCGTACGCCGATGGCGTTGGCAGTGGCGTGCTTGTCGAGCGGTTCGCGCCGGGACTCGAACACAGATTATTGGTTGTCAACGGCCAGGTGGTCGCGGCATCGCGTGGCGAGCCAGCGGTGATCGTGGGGGACGGCGCCCGCAATGTGGCGCAACTCATCGACGAACAGCTCAACTCGGATCCACGTCGCGGAGAGGACTGTTCGAGCCTGCTGTATACGATCGAGCTCGATCCCGTGACGACCTTGGCGATCGAACAGCAGGGATTTCAACCGGATTCAGTGCCGGCGCCCGGCACGAGGATTCTGATCAAGCGGAATGGCAACGTTGATACTGATATCACGGATCGCGTTCACCCTGACGTCGCGGCGCGGGCCATCGAGGCGGCGCGCGTCGTCGGCCTCGATATTGCAGGACTCGATATCGTCGCCGAGGACATCGGCCGTCCGTTGGAGGACCAGGGGGGCGCCGTGGTGGAAGTCAACGCGGGCCCGGGCCTGCAAATGCACGTCCAACCATCGGCCGGCTCGCCGCGGCCGGTCGGCGAAGCGATCATCGCCACGATGTTTCCTGCCGGTGAGACAGGCCGCATTCCACTCGCGGCGGTGACGGGAAATGTCGCCAGGACAGCAACCGCCCGGCTGTTGGGTAATATTCTCGACCGGGGCCACGGCCCCGTGGGGATCGCCACGAGCGACGGCGTGTACCGTAACGGCGACCTGGTAAAGCGTGGCGACGCTAGTGGCTATGACGGCGCCCGGGCCGTGCTGCAACATCCGCTCGTCGAATGGGTCGTGTGCGAGGTCAGTGCTCAAAGCGTACGTGACGAGGGATTGGGCTTCGACTCCTGTGACGTGGCCGTGGTGACCGGCGTAGGGCAGGAGCATCGTGCGGATCTGGCGGACGCCGAAAAGGTCGAACAGGTTTCGGTGCTGAAACGCTGCGTCGTGGAAGCAGTGGCTCGCGATCGCGGCTGGGCCGTGCTCAACGCGGAAGATGCGGCCGTTGTCGGCATGGCCGAGTATTGTCACGGTGCGGTGATCTTCTACGCGCGCGATCCGCGCAATCGAGTGGTCGTCGAGCACCGCGCCAAGGGAGGGCGGACGGCATCGGTCGTCGACAACAATTTGGCTTTGTTCGACGCGGACAAGCCACTCTGGGAAATCCCCGTTCCCGAGGCCGGCAAACTCGACGTTACCGTGCTGGATTACGCGCTGCCAGCCGCTGCCGCAGCCTGGGCGCTCGGCCTTTCGGCCGACGAAATCCGACGTGGCTTGGCACGGTTCGCTCCTCAAACGGTAGACGCCTGATATCCGTCACGCGCGTTCAAGTACACAGCAATCCCCCTGCTAGCTGTATCATCGGCGGGCCATTTGGGGATTAGCGCGCATCTGCACAGCTTACGGCGTTTGCCGAGAACTGGGCGAATTCTCACCAATGCCAGTCGCGACCGCCGACTGCATGAATGACGCGATGCCCGGCATCGCTTGCTTGCGTCGCTGGCCAAGTCCCATTCTCCGGCACAGGGCGCACACTTTAACGCTACGGAGTGGAGTATCGTCATGCGGTTACTAACCTGGCCGGTTCTTGCTGCCGCGCTGGCCCTGATTCCTGCCGAGCGCACCGAAGCGCAGAGCGGCATACGCGTCGTGCGGGCGACAGGGACGTCGCGAACCTCGGACGCGGCGCAACGCGACAACGGACCCTCTCTGCGTCTGACCTCGCAGGTTACCAGCGAAGAGATCGTCACCGAAGAAGGCCAGGTCTCCGGCGAATACGCTGATGCTGGGTACGCTCCGGGTGAGGCTGCTACGGGCGTTTCGTGCGGGGCTGCCTTCGGTGGCCCCGGTGCCTCTGGTTATTTCCCCGACTTTGGCTACACAGCCGCCGGTGGTCGCATGTCGGTATGGCCGGGAGTGCCCGCCTGCTGCGACCCCTGGTTTGGCTATTGCGGCGAGCCGCGCTGCTTCAATGCCTGCGGTTGCCATCAAGGAACGTATCAGTACTTCCACTGCGCGTCGGGTGCTTGTTCACCGGAATTGATTAAATGGAACAAAGGGGGTGCTTGCTGCAAGCCGTCGGCGATGTGCTACGGGGCGAAGGGATGCAGCACGGCAGCTACATGTGCCAAATGCCGGTCGGCGTCTTTCACGCCGGGGAGCAGCGGAGCAGGCACGGGTTGCTGCACGCAGGATACCGCGAATACAAGCGGTGCCGTCGTGAAGCCAACCCCCGTAGACAAACCCAAGGCGCCCCGCAACGACCTGCCCACCACGTCTGCCGGACCATCGGCCCGCCGCGCCAACGCGCCCCGGACCTAGCTGCGTCTCCGGCTCGAACTATCGGCTCGCGGCGTCCCCCTCGGTGACGGACAGTTGCCAGCCTGTGCTCGTTGCTCGGAATTCATACGTTCCTGATCGCAGGGAGAGTTCCACATCATCGAAGTCGCCGCCTGGATGGAACTTGACCCGCCATTCACGACCGGCCGGCAGATGCTGGGAATGTCCCGGCGCCATTGAGAACACATAGCCGTTCACCAGGTAGCGGATGGCACCCGGGCTTTCCGGCGGGTTGACCAACAGTAGCTCGGTAGCGACCTCGGCATCTGTGGCAGTGTCGCTGGCGACTTGTGTGCCAAGCGCGCCTTCCTGGTTTACAGGCTCGTTCAAGGTCTGTGCTACTGCTTCTCTGGTGTCGCGGTCAGAGTCCATCGCGTCCGTGGTCGCCGTTTCGGCCGTTTGCGCGTCGCTCGGGACTTCCGACGTCGACGCGCCGTCCAGATTATTCGCTGCGTCTTCGCTGTATGCCGCCGCGCTGAGTTGAATAAGGGTTTCGGCCGGTTCGTGAGCGTATTCCGGGTCCGTTGCCAGTCTTGTTTCGACAACCGATTTGATGATTGCGGTGAGCGTAACCGGTCTCTCATCCGAGGGCGGAGCTGTTCCGCCAAACAACTGCGCTATGGCCTGCCTGGCTGTATCCGAGGTCGGAGCTACCGAGTTGCCGATCGATCCTTCGGGAGATTCGCTGTGACGGGCCAATTGGCCGGCCAGTACTTGCAGTGAGTTTAGTCCAGCCGACCCTTCGTTCTGAGGTTCGGTCGCAGACAATGTGGCGTCTGCCTGGGTGTCGTCCGTAGTGGCCGAGAGGCGCTGAACGCCGTCTGAACCCAATGCGGCGAAAACGCGTACGACCACGTCCCGTGACGAGTTCGCGAGCACCTTCGGTTCGGCAGCTTCTGTTTCTGTCGGCGCTGACACGACGTTGCCGTACTGCTGGTCGGCATCAGCCACGTCTACCGTAGTGGACAAGTCGTCGGCAGATTCAGCAGTGTCCGACGCTAATCCGCTTTCGCGAATACGCACGATCGAAGCCTCGACGACATTCTCAATCACCACGATCTGAGGTGGATTTGTCGCCGCCAGAATCAGGGCGTCATCCATATTCGTCGCGTTGGCCGAGTGCGTCATGGTAGCAACTGGCGCGATATCGGCAGCGATCGTCTTCGGCTGCGGAGCCTGCTCAGCCGTTTGAGAGGCAGTGTTCTGCGCCATCGGGGCTTCTGTGGCTTCGACTGCCAAGGCTATCGGGGCAGGCGCCGGTTCACTCCGCAGATATGACCCAACGAGTTGCCCGCCGCGCACGGCAATGAACAAAGCCGCGGCAACGATCAACACCATGTAGAGCTGCCGTTTCATCTTCGCCGACCCCAACTGATCTGTGGAGCGCGGCAAGAACTTGGATGTGTAGTTCATGGTGTTAGCCTCGCGCATGGGGGGGTCGGCAATGATCAGGGAAAGGGGCGCAGCGTCAAAGACGAGGCACCACCTATTGAAAACATAGGCCGCAGCCGTCCGAAACGCCGGCCCGAAACCCGCTCGTCAATGCCACGCCTGGACTTCGCCGGACAGGCCGAGCGATGGAAAGGGAGCGGCACGTAACGATTACAGGAGACGTAGCGATGAGATGGGGCGAGCTTCCCCAAGAACGCTGGGCACATGCTCCGCGCCGCCCGAGCGCCTTTGCGCGTCAATTTCCCCGCACCGCTCGAATCGCGGACAACCGGCGATTGCGTGGCATACCGAACTAGCGATTGAACAAGAACGCCGGGCTATTGATCAACGCCCACGCAAGGTCCTGAGCTCCCTGGAGCCGGTATTGGGCGTGGGCCTGCCGCGCAGCTTCAAGCGTGGCACTTAGCCGCATCCATTCCGTATCCTGCGTCCGGTAATAGGCACTTAGCGCCGCTTGCTGCTCAGCCGTGCGGGTCGTCGGCGCCGTCGCCAGGATGGCAACGATTTCGCCTGGCATCGTGTCCATTTTGACAGGTCGCTTGGCCGTGGTCGCCGAGATTCGGAACCGCCCCAAGGTATGCTGACCGCCGTAGGGTTGATCGAGGACGATGGACAATACGCTGCCACCCGCGATGCCGACATCCTCGCCGGTCGCGAAGATGGCCGCATGTGGTTTGCCAAACTGCGGCATGACGGCCCAGCCGGAATTTGGCTCGGCATCAATCGCGCCGGCCGCGGCATAACCCTCTTGAGCGAAGTCGGCTTCGCCCCCTTGCAACGCCACGGCGCGCCCGGCGGCCAGGTCGCCCTGTGGTGCGATGGATACGCGGACGCTACCTAAAACGAAATTCCCGTTGGGCGAGCGACCGGGTCCGCTGGCGGGCAAGCTGGCGTCTGGCAACGCTTCGATGCGGAGCGCCGTAATGCCGGCCAGTTTCGTCCCGGCCAGGATCGTGTATTGGTCGGTATTCGGATTCGTCCCGGTCGCGGCAATCGCGCCGTCCGCCTGCTGGACGAGCGTTGCGCCGCCAGCCGAGTTGGCCGTCAGAACGTCGAGCGTTGTCCAGGTGACGATCTGTTGTTGGGTCTCCCACTCGGCCTGGCGCGCCGGCAACTGCTCGCGCTCGAACACCACCTGTTTGGCCTGCAATGTTTCGTACTCGTCCTTCGCAGCGTTAATGGCAGCGATACCGGCGGCCGACTCCTCGGCCTTCGGGAAACGATCCAAAATCGAGACAAAAAGCTCTTCTACCAGCTTGGAATCGTCCGGCTGGGCGCTGACCAACGACGTGATACGGTTCTGCGGATCCGCGATCGCTTCGGCAATCGTCGGTCCATTAACCAGGTTCAACGCCTGCCCCAACATAACACCGGTCGAACGCTCGCACTCGCAAGCGCTCTCACGTGGCGGGCGACCGAACAGATTCAAAAAACCATCGGCCAGCTCTACGCCGCTGTCAGGCAACTGAGCAGCCAAGAATCCCTCGGGCACTCCCGGCAGGCGCGGCCGCGAGCCGGTAGCGACGTGAACAGCGTCAAAGAGCGTTTCCGCTGGCAGTCGGCGCGCCAGTGCGTGCGAAAAATTGATCTCGTCGTCCTGATTCCACTGGTTGGTAGTCAACGATTGTTGATAAACGCGCGACTTACAGATTTCACGGAACAACTCGCGAACGTTAAAGCCGCTGCCGATGAAATCCGACGTCAGCCGGTCGAGCAATTCCGAGTTTGAAGGCGGATTACCAGCGCGAATGTCGTCAATGGGCTCGATGATGCCCATGCCCAGCAAATAGCTCCAAATCCGATTGACGTAGCTCTTGGCGAAATAGGGATTGTCTTGTGACGTGATCCAGCGGGCGAGCTGCAGGCGGCGCGCAGGCGCCGCTTGCGCGGCTTCAGCGCCGGGATAGGTGTAAGGGAACGAAGGGGGAGTTACCTTGCCTGTTCGCTCGTGCGTCACTTCGCCCGTTCCTTGATCGTAGACGACCTCAACTAGCGGCAGGGCTTGCTCGACAGCAGTGCCGGCCAAGGTGCGGCCGGCAAATTCGGGCGAGGCTTTTCGTCCCACGTGCGCAAAATACGCGGCCAGGCTGTAGTACTGGTCCTGGGTCCAGCGCTCGAACGGATGGTCGTGACACTTGTTGCAATTAAATCGCACGGCAAGAAACAACTGTGTCGTGTTCTCCATGGCGTCGACAGGCGCGCGGAGAACCTTGTAGTACGAGGCGGGTGGGTTCGCCAGCGTCGACCCTGACGCGGTCAGCACGCTGTACACGAACTTGTCGTACGGCATGTTGTCCGACAGTGCCTGGCGGATCCAATTACGGAACGCCCAAGCTCCCTCTTCGCCGAGGAATTTGCGATTCACCTGCAACAGGTCGGCCCACTTGTTGGTCCAGTGGTCGACGAATTCCGGGCAGCCGATCAAGCGATCGATCGTCTCGTCGCGTTTTATCCTGGTATCACGTGTGTCGACCAGAAACGCGCGTACCACCTCGGGCTGGGGCGGTACGCCGACCAGGTCCAGATAGACGCGTCGTAAGAATTCCGCGTCACTGCACAAATCACTGGGCTGCACCTTGATCTTCTTGAGCTTGTTGTAAACGAGCGTGTCGAGGTGCGTGTTGGCCGGCGGGTCTTGCCAGGCGAAGCCGCTGCGATCTCCCATCACGATCACGGTCGTGGCGGCGTAGGCTCCTTCGTATCGTGCCAGCAGCGATGATTCGCCGCGTCGCGTGCCAGTGGCAAGGCCTTGCTTGTCGACTTCGACCGAGTCGGTGACGCTGCTTTCTAGAAACGCCTCCGCCGTGACGTCGCGCACGGTGCCGTCCGCGTACGTGGCTGTGACGATCACTTGCTGCTTCATGCCGGGCAATGGGATCTGGGGACTTTGCGGTAGGACCTCGATCTTGGTCACACGTGGTGTGTCGAGATCGAGTTTTACGCCGTCCGCGATCCAGGCGCGCAGCAGTTCGTAGTATGGCTCGCCACGATGCGTCACAACGCCGCCCATGTGGGGCACGCCCCCGGCGGGCTTGAGTAACATCAAGCTTTGGTCCGGAGCGGCGCGATTGAAGCGGCGACCGGCCAGATCGTCGGTCAGCGCACGATGGTCGAAGAGTGGGTCGTAGCCGCGCAGCGACAGTTTGAAGCCGTTCTTGCCATTGGCCGCGCCGTGACAAGTGCCCGCATTGCAACCCATCTTGGACATGATGGGATTCACGTCGCGAATGTAACTCACGGGTTCGTTGTGTTTTTGACCGGTGACCGTGACGGGAATCGACAGCATCTGGCCCGCCAGCGAGACTTGCAATGCGGACTGACCGTCGGCCATGGGTCGCACGATGCGATGATCGTTCAGCTTGACGATTCCGGCGGGCTCCTCGATCGCGACCATGCGCGTGACATCGACCCGTTCGCCGCTGGCCAGTACTCCGGTTACCAGCAACTGGGCGTAGGTATACTGATTCGCGAGCGAGATACTGGTGGGTATCGCTTCCAGCGCGACCAACTGCGCACCGTCCGGCAGTTTTTCTGCCGCAGCAACAGAAGAAGCTGTCGCGTCGGGTGCGGCCTGCGCCATGCCGACGACGAGCAATACGGCAACTCCGACACAGGCACACCGGCCAGCGATTTGCGGCATGGTCCGATTATTGAACATGTTGAAACTTCCTCTCCGCGTATCGTGGAAATCGGTATCGAGGTTCGCGTCCTAGCGAGTGGCCTGCTGCGCGGTGGCAGCGACCGCGAGCGGAACTGGCAGGAACTCACGCTGTAACTTGCCGGAATCGGGATCATATACTCGCACCATGCCGTCGAAGCCGCCGACAGCCACTTCTTTGCCTCCCGGTCGAAAGGCCACGGTGTAGATAGCGCCATGCTCGTAGGCGAATCGCGATACGAGCTTGGCGTCGGCTTCCTGGTAGACGCGGACTTCGCCTTGGCCGTCCTGCGAACTGCCGGCCACGATCCGCGATCCATCAGCGCTATACCGCACCGAGAAAATGCGGCCTGGCATCGGTTCAAACGCACGGATCAGATTGAAGTCGTCGCCGATCTGGCGCGCTTTAGTGCGGTGCATTTGATAAATCTTGGGAGTGCCGTCCGCGCCTCCCACCAATAGCTCATCCTTCTGTGGGTTACGATCCACCGTGATCAGGCCCCCTTTGAGGGCACCGGGCGTGATGCTGGTGATATTGTCGACGAAACGTTCAGTGGCCACTTCGTTGAGCTTCATCGAGCGGTCGCGGCTGACGCTGATCAAGTGCGAGCCATCGACGGAGAATACTGTGTCGAGCACCCAATCGTTATGCGCGCCCTGAAAGAATATTTGCTTGCCGGTCGCAGCGTCGATAGCGCGGCAAGTATTATCGGCACAGCCGAATGCCACTTTTGTTCCATCGGCACACCAACTGGCGCCATAGATGGTGTCATACGTGACGAGCGCCGACTGCTTGAGTTCGCGCGTCGCAACGTCCCAAATCTGCACTTCGCCGAAACGACCCGGGGAGCCCCCGGTCACAGCCAGACGCGTTCCATCGGGAGAGAATCGCGCCGATTCAATACGTTCGGACAGTCCTATGAGACGGCCAGCCAGGCCACTGCCGTCGGCACTATGGAGCAGCACTTCGTGGTAGCCCGAGACAGCTATCAGCGATCCATCGGGCGAGTAATCGAGCGAGGTTAAAACCGGTGTCGCCGTATAAACCGGTGGGTGATCGCGATCGACCGCAATTTCGGCTGCCTCGGGCGTATCGTCCGCGGCCCCCTCGGCAATCCAACGCTTGATGAGCTCGACCTGATCCGGCTTGAGAGGCGCCGCTCCCTTGGGCATGGCCGGCGGCTTATCGCCTTGAGGAAGAATCTGAGAGAGCAACTCGCTTTCTTCCGGCTTGCCGGCCACGACGCCAGGTGCGCCGCTTTCCCCGCCTTTTTTGATCCTTTCGTAGCTGGTCATCACCAGGCCGCCAAGTTGCTTGGCCGGCTGATGACACCCCTGGCAACGATCCTGCAGCAGCGGGCGAATATCGCGATAGAAGCTGACACTGACGGTGGGCTTCGCGTCAGCGGGCTTGGCATCGTCAGCCGTGGCACCTGAGGCGCCGACCGAAAGACCAATACCAACGATGAGGACGATCAGGCGCGAGAATCTCATCCGCGACCTCGGGGTGATTTTTCGTCGACGGCGGGCGTTAGCTACGGTTCGTTCAAAGGGGCGCCCATGGTTCGGCAATCGGTAGCTTGCCGTGGCGGGAATCGTGGCTACCAGCGGCAGCAACGACCACATGGAGCCTCCTCGCACCAAAGTTCAGCACGAGGCCCCCCTCGTCCGGTTCAATATAGACGGGCGAGGATTGGTGAAGCAAATAGATTGCAAAAACACGGCTTCCGCGCGACCCCCCCCGTGTCGAAGCCCGAAACGGCCCTTCCCGGCTTTGCCTAGGTTCCGCCGATCGTCGCCGTGCCAGTCAGAACGGTAGTGGCTGCGGGGGCAACCGAAACGGCCACTGTATCGTCGATCCACAGTTTTCGCTGTGCGCCGCGCACCGCAAAGTACAGTGCCAGCCCCACCGGCCCAGCCACCAATGTTAACAGCAGGCAGGGGACCACTAGAAAATGCGGGACGCCCAGCCGGCGGGCGTCGCGGACCTCCCAGCTGCCGATGAATAAATCGAAAGCCAGGTAATGGATCCAGCCGGCCAACAGCAGGCGGTCGCTCTTAAACAGCTCGCGCACCCCCGCCAGGCTGTTGAAATCTCCCTCGACCTGCCCAAGGCCGGTTGCCATTAAGTAGGCATAGAAGAGCGCCAGAACAAGTGGGATGAGAACCGGCGCAATCAATTGCGTCGACCAGCGCCACCATGGTGCAACGATAAGCAGCAGCCAGCCGGGCAGCGCCAGACCGCTTGCTAAGCTGAATATCGATTCGAGGTCCATGCGCATTCGACCTTGCAGAACGAGGTAGCTTGATGCCGCCGCCGACGGACTCGCTGACCAGCCAGGCCCAGTCTATCATCGGAGCATGATCGAGAATACGAGTTTCGCGCCTCCGGCGTCATTCCTCAAGTCGCCCTCGATTGCACACTTAGCCATCGCGATGGCTTGCGTATGGTGGGCATTGCCGTGCAGTGTGCTGCAGGCGGCCGGTCGCCCCAACGTGCTGTGGATCTGTGCGGATGACCATGCCGCGTACGTCTGCGGTGCCGACGGGAATCAGCAGGTGCGCACGCCGCGGCTCGATAATCTGGCCACCGCCGGGATGCGGTTCAGCCGCGCGTATTGCAACGCGCCAGTCTGCACGGCCTCGCGGCAGTCCTTTCTCACCGGCCGGTATCCGCACAGTGTCGGCGTGACATTACTGAAGACGCCGCTTGCCGAGAGTGAAACGACGCTGGCCGAGATGCTGAACGAGGCCAGTTACCGCACGACCGCCATCGGCAAGATGCACTTCAACAGTCCGCTCAAACACGGATTCGATCACTTGATCGATTTGCCGGACCACAAAAGGACGATCGCCACCCGGCAGCCAGAACCATTGCCTGCTGGGATTGACGTATTACCTGAGTGGAGGCCCTTTCGAGATCCAGCGCGTATCTGGCTGAATGGCTTCTGCCGACCCTATGGCGCGACGGACGCTGACATGGCGGGGACGTTTTTTGCCGCCGAGGCAGGGCGACAGCTGTGCGCCGCAGGCGACGAGCCTTTTCTGCTGATGGTTAGTTTCTACGAGCCGCACTCTCCTTTTCATTTTCCCATCGAGTTCCGCGGTCGGCACGATCCAGCACAGTTCGCAGTGCCGGAATTGTGCCCAGACGACGAAGGACAGATTCCCGCTTGCTTTCGTGGTTTGTCGCGCGAAGAAAAACAGGGAATCATCGCGGCTTATTACACGTCCGTCGAGTTTCTCGATAAGAATGTCGGCCGCGTGCTCGATGAATTGGCCAAATCAGGCCATGCCGACGATACGCTGGTGATCTACACCGGAGATCACGGCTATATGCTCGGCCAACATGGTCGCTTCGAGAAACATTGCTGCTTCGAGCCGGCGGTGCGTGCCCCCTTGGTCATGCGACTGCCAGGCCGTGTGCGCGCCGGCATCACGTCGCCGGCGCTGGTCGAGTTAATCGATATCGTGCCGACCGTTCTCGAGCTATGCGGCGTGTCGGTGCCCAAGGCCGTACAAGGTCGCTCACTGGTGAAGGTACTCGATGGCGGAACCGAGGTTCATCGCGACTGTGTGTTTGTGGAATATGCCGAGAATGAAGAAGCCATGATTCGCACCGACCACTGGAAACTGATCTATTCCACAGGACGACGCGAGCGGCAAGACGGTTACACCACCGGACGGCCATTGCCTGGGAAGACCGTGTTGCTATTCGATGTCGAGGCCGATCCTGACGAAACCACGAACCTTGCGGCGCGACCAGAGCATGCCGCGCTCGTCGACGAACTAACAACGCGCCTGGCGGATCATATGCGCGGCATCATGCGTGGCCCTGACGAAATCCCCGCGGGTGCAACAGCCGACCAGATTCTTGAGAAATGCCTACCGCCGACCGAGTAAGTCGCAAAGACCGGCGAGCGTTGGCAGACTGGTGGCCCTGGAAGCCCTCCACACTTCTTTAATAGAGTGTGGCCGTGGCATTTGCGAACGGCATATGTGCCGGTTAGCATGCCCGCTTCCTGTAGCACAGTACTTTGTTAATTCCTTGGAACACGCCCCGCCTCATGGATTCCAGCCCCATCGTTTCTACGGTCGATTTCGACCGCCCGGGCAAGCAGCACGGCCATTTGTGCGTGCCCTATTCATACAACCTGGCGGGCTGGGCGAATCTGTTGATTCCATGCACCGCGATTGGCAATGGTACGGGACGCACCGCTTTGGTGATGGCCGGCAATCATGGCGACGAATATCCAGGCCAGGTCGCCATCATGCGGTTGTTGCGAGAACTCGATCCTGCTCAGGTTCAGGGCAGGCTGATTTTGATTCCGGCGCTGAACGTGCCAGCAGCCAAGGCTGCGACGCGACTTTCTCCGCTGGATGGCAGGAACATGAATCGGGCATTTCCCGGGCGCGCCGATGGGACCGTCACCGAGATCATCGCGCATTACCTGACGACGGTGCTCTTTCCGCTGGCCGATATTGTCATTGACCTGCACACCGGCGGCCGCAGCATGGACTTTTATCCCTGTGCGCACATGCATCTCGTGCCGGATCGCGCGCAGCGGCAAGAAATGATCGCCGGTACAACCGCCTTCAACACCGACTTTTCGTTTTTATACGCCGATATCGCCGGTTCTGGATTGTTGCCGGTGGAAGCCGAACGGCAGGGCAAGATCGTCATCACGACCGAGATGGGCGGAAGCGAGAATGTGACCGCCGCCGTCCACCGGACTACCCAAAACGGCTTGAAAAATGTGCTGACCCACTTTGGGCTGTTGGCCGGCCGGCCCGAATCGCGCGAGCAGCGCGGCCTGCCGCCGACGCGGTGGGTTCAAGCACTGGAGCGCGAAGATTACCGCTTTGCGCCGGAATCGGGTATCTACGAGAATGTGGCGGATCTGGGCCAGGATGTCGCCGCAGGCGAGCTCGTGGGACAGATCCATTTTCTTGAACGTCCCGAGCGCGATCCTGTTCCGATTTTCGCCCCCACGGCCGGAGTGCTTTTGGGCACGCGCGCGCCGTCGATGGTTGCGCAGGGAGACTGCGTGGCTTGTATCGCGCACGACGTGGAACTAGGGGCGATTGCATAACGCGCAACAGTGGCCGCGAATGGTGTCACGGGATATGCTCATACTTGTCGGGATATGGGCAGCGGCTTAGACTGCAGGCCCTTGGGCCCCCGCGGATCGCGTACCAGACGGGGCAAGTTTCGATTTAGGAGTTTCGACGCGACGAGAGTTGCTCGCTGCCGCTATGGTGCAAATTCGCCGGCAAAGAGACGTGACGGTAATTGCGCTCGATGCGGAGTACGGCGCGCTGGATCAAGCCAGGTTTCAGGATGCGCGCGATCGGCTATTGGCCGAAGCGCAATCCGCCGAGCCGCCACTGGTGGCAATCGACCTCTCCAAGACGAGCTACATGGGGTCGGCATTCATCGAGGTGCTGGTACGCGTTTGCAAGCGAGTTAATGCACGGAACGGCCGGCTCGTACTGTGCGGAGTGCAGCCTTTTTGCGCCGAGGTGTTGGTCACCATGCGGCTGGACAAGATTTTCGAGACGTTTCCAGACGTCGACGAAGCGGTGAGTGAATTAAGCAAGGCGTAACCCCGCGATGCCATTTCGCCTAGTGCCAGTTTCCGGAGCGAACTCGGCGGGCGCAAAGAAAAACCGGCCGTCTCGAAGAGGCGTCCGGTGAAGAAGAAACAATGCCAGATGTCCGCAAGGTGTGCTCAAGCGGACGGACGGCGACAATGTTGATAGGCCAGAATAACCTCGTACAGATCCATCGAGATGGTGATCTCGTCATCCTCGAAGTCGCGTAGCCAGGTGCGCTCGCTGCGCACGGCGTCGGCTAGTAGAGGAAAAATCTCGCCGAGTCGAAGCTGCACATTGTGCTCCTGCGCTTGCGACCGCCCTGCGGTGGTCGTGGCAGACTCGGGACCGTGATAAACACGCAATTGGCTACGGGACATGACAACGCATCCTTACGTCGCGGATCCCTGGGACGAGCATCGGGCCGCACCGCTAGCACCCGATGTCGTGTGCGCGGAAAACAACGCGCACCGCTCTGCGCCCACCCTGGTTTCGTGTTGCATGTATCGGCTAAGAGCGTTCTGCAGGTTTGATCTATTTGGCCGAGAAAGCATTCTTTTCGCAGAGTCCGCGTGGCACCGATTGCCGGTGCGTATACATGGTTGAAATCTGGGGTCTCCCGATTTACGGGAATTGCGCAGGCTGGGTAATATTGTGACCTCTCGGCGGCTTGACACGAATGTCGGGTGTTTCTAGATTGCGAAACGATTAAGGCCTTGGCAGAAGGAACCTTGCGTCGAAGGCACCCCCTTCGATCCGCGGGTCATGTGGAGCGTATGATCTCTTCGATCGATCTCGATCTCATAAAAGTCGCACAGCCGCTCGCCCTATCGCCCGACCGCGTCGCGGCAGTTATCGACCTGCTCGATAGCGGCAATACTGTGCCGTTCATCACCCGCTACCGTAAGGATCAGACGGGCGGAATGGATGAAGAGCAGATCCGCGCCGTTCAGGAACGGGTACTCAAGCTACGGCAGCTAGCAGATCGCAAGCAGACGATCCTCCGCTCGATCGAATCACAGGGCAAGGCGACGCCGGAATTGACGGCGCTCATCGAGGCCGCGGACACGATGAAGCGGCTCGAAGATCTGTATTTGCCATACAAGCCGAAGAAGCAAACGCTAGCTACCGCGGCGCGCAGCCGCGGACTGGAGCCGCTGGCGGACGAGATCCTGTCCGGCGATCCCGCCTGCGTCGATCTCGACGCCCGCGCCGCAGACTTCGTCAATCCCGACCGGCAATTGAAAAACATCGGCGACGTGCTGCTGGGTGTGGGGCACATTTTGGCCGAAGTCGTTAGCGAGCGCGCCGATCTGCGAGGCCGGCTGCGAACGATTCTGGAAGAAAGCGGTCGCCTGGTCAGTACCGCCACAGAGACCGAATCCAAAGAAACCGCCCATGCCGCCGAACCGGTCGCGGACCCGGCCGCCGAGCTGGACGGAGAAAAGGCCGAGGCCGTGCCGCCGCCTCCTGTAGTAAAGAAGGGAAAAGGCAAGCCAGACGGCAAGGCGTTCCGGGATTTCTTCGATTACAGCGAAGCGCTCGCCAAGATTCCACCGCATCGCGTGTTAGCTATCAATCGTGGTGAGCGCGCCAAAATTCTGCGCATCAAGATCGAAGCCGACACCGAGGGCATGTACCGGGCACTCGACGAATTGGTCGTTGGCGTGGACCGGCTGCACGCCGATTTCTTGCGTGGCGTCGGTCGCGATGCACTCGCGCGGCTGATCCTGCCCAGCTTGGAACGAGAAATGCGCCGCGAGTTGACCGACCGTGCCGAGACGCACGCCGTCGACGTCTTCGCCCGCAATCTGCGCAAGCTCCTACTGCAACCCCCTGTGCGCGACGGACGCGTGTTGGCGCTCGACCCCGGCTTTAAAAGCGGCTGCAAGCTGGCCGCACTCGACGAGTTCGGCAATTTGCTCGATCATGGCGTGGTGCACCTTGTGGGCAGCGAAGAGCGGCGGGCTGCAGCCAGAGCCAAGATCGTGGAGTTGATTCACAACCATCGCCTGTCGGTTATCGCAATCGGCAACGGCACCGGTTGCCGCGAGACAGAGCAATTCGCGAGCGAGCTGATTGCCGGCGAACTCGCGGCAGACAATATTTCTTACGTGATTGTCAACGAGGCGGGCGCCAGCGTTTACTCTACGAGCCAGATTGGACGCGAAGAGTTCCCCGCGTACGACGCCACGCTACGCGGAGCGATCAGCATCGGCCGGCGCTTGCAGGATCCGCTCTCAGAGCTGGTCAAGATCGACCCGGCCAATATTGGCGTCGGTATGTACCAGCACGACGTCAAGGCGAAGCATCTGCGCGAGTCGTTAGACGCAGTCGTCGAGTCCTGCGTCAACTTCGTCGGCGTCGACCTGAACACGGCCAGCGCTCCGCTGTTACGTTATGTCTCTGGCCTGAATCAGCTCACCGCGCAGCGACTGGTCAGCCATCGCATGGCGCACGGACCTTTCGCGAGCCGCGCGCAGTTGCGCTCGGTTTTAGGTTTTGGCGAGGCGGCATTCGTCCAGGCCGCCGGATTTCTCAAAATCGTAGGGGGCGACAATCCGCTCGACGTCACCTGGATCCATCCGGAAAGCTACGCTGCCGCCGAGCAGCTGCTCGAAAAAACCGGCGCCACGCCCGCCGTCCTGACCGACAAAGCCCAGGCGGCCGAGTTGGATCAGCGCTTGGCAACCGCCGATCTGGCGGAACTGGCTACCACGGTGCAGGTCGGCGCACTGACGCTGGCCGACCTTGTGACCCAGTTAGCGCGTCCCGGCCGCGACCCCCGCGAATCGCTCCCCAAGCCGATTTTCAAGAAGGGAATTCTCAAGCTCGACGATTTGGCGCCGGGCCTGGAGTTGTTGGGCACCGTGCTGAATGTGGTGGACTTCGGCGCGTTCGTCGACATTGGCTTGAAAGATAGCGGCCTGGTTCACGTCAGCCAATTGTCCGCCAACTTCGTCAAAGATCCCCACGACAGCGTTTCGGTAGGAGACATCGTGCGCGTGTGGGTGATGGCCGTCGATAAGGAACGGCGTCGCGTGTCGTTAACCATGATCGATCCGGCCGCGCGTCGTAGCGCCGAAGAGCGACGTGCACCGCGCGTCGAGAAACGCCGTCCAGAACGGCCGGCAGCCACGCCATCCGGCGGCGGAGGGGGACGTCCAGGCTTTGGGCAGCGTCAAGGCGGCGGTCAGCGTCCCGCACGCGCGGATAACGCCTACGGCAAGAAGCCGGCGCCGCATTCACCGCCGCGTGCCAAGCCGAAGCCACGCCCCGTCGTGCCGTTGACCAAGGATATGGCCGAGGGGCGCGAGCCGCTGCGAACATTTGGCGATCTGAAACAGTTCTTCGAACAGAAGCGCCCCGATGAGACATCGGCGGGCGAGCAATCGTCGAGTTAGCCGCATGGACTTTGAAAAGCGCTTGCAAGAAGCGATTTCTCGCGGCCAGCAACAGCATGCCGCCAAATCGCAGACCCAAGCCCAGCAGGCTGTCAGCGAAGAAGAGTTGCGCCGATTGCACTCGCAATATCGGCTCGAGCTGTCGGATCATATCGAACAAGCGGTGCGGCGGCTGCCGGATCATTTTCTTGGATTTCGTTACGAATCGCTGTCGGGAGATCGCGGTTGGGGGGGCGCGATCAGCCGCGATGACGTACGCCGTGGCGGCAATTCGTTCAGCCGTTTGGAAGTGGCCGTACGCCCTTTTTCTGCTTCTCACGTCTTGGAATTGACGGCCAAGGGAACGGTTTCCAATAAAGAAATCTTCAACCGCACCCATTTTCAGCGTATCTGGGAAGTCGACTTGGCCAGTTACCGCCAAATGGTCGACCTGTGGATCATCGAATACGCCGAACGCTATGCGGCGCAGGCATAGCAAATCGCCCGTGCGATGATTCGCTCCGAGTCATCGTCCTCGTTTACGGCGCTAGCCGCGCGCCGTGGACAGTACGGCGGCCGCTTGACGCAAGGCCGCCCAAAGCCGTTGGACCCCTCCGAGATCATTTGGCCCCAGGGTCTCGCGCGCGTAGGCCATGCGGGCATACAGGCTCGCCAAGTCTTGCACCCCAGCCGCCAGCGGCGGGCGTGCGTCGGCGAGCCGGGTGGCGAATTCCAGCGGCGTCTCGTCGCTCCGCCGGGCGAGATCTTGTTCGGCAGCCCAGGCCTCGAGCGCCTCGAAGCTGTATTGCACGACCGCGTTGGGGGCGTGGCGCGTGGCGGCGCCGCACACAAAAGGATCGGCAAACGACGCGAACGGACGTAACGTTGCGCGTTGCGATTCGAGTTCGGCGGCAGCCTCGACGGCTTTGCGCCGCCCGCCGAACAGGCTGTTCCAAAGATCCATGAGCTCTTGCCGCAACCGTGCCAGGAGCTCTTTGACCTGGGGCCAATACCGCACCAGACAGTAAATGCCGACCAGGATAATGACGGCATAAACGATCATTCTTAATAACGACAGCAGCGACAAGCCCATCGTTAACGGAGCGCTCGGCAGGGCGGGCGCTTGCTGCGCATGCTGAGACATTGCTTGGGCCATCTTCGACGAAGTCTGATCGCGCGCTTCGGCGGATTTTTCGCTGCGACTCTGAGTCTCAGTGTTTCCACCCGGTTGGCCAGCGCTCGATTGCGAGTTCGATTGTTGCTGCTTCGCCGCGTTGTCAGTTGCCGGCGGTTTGCCGCCCGATTGTTGTTCTTGCGGTGCTGCGAGGCTTTGCTTGCCGGCTGGCGACTGCGCATTCTGCTGCGACGCCTGCGAGTTTTGCTGTTGTGCCGCTTGCTGCGGGCTGGATTTTTGCTGGCCGCTTGAAGATTGCCCGGCCGATTGTTGTCCAGATGGTTGCTGGCCAGATTGCTTTTGTCCGGACTGCTGCGTTGCTGAAGATTGTTGTCCGGACGCGTTGGTGCCGGCCGGCGACTGCGACGGATCGGTCGAGCCCGGTTGCTTTCTGTCGGCGCGACTGTCGCCCGAGGTTGTCGAAGGGTCGTTCTGTCCCTGCGCGGCAGGCGGATCTTGCTTCAGTTGCGCTGGGTCGTTTGCAGGGGCGGTTGACGAAGAATCGCCATGGCCTGGGCTGTTACGTAGCGGTGCGTACGAATTGGCATCGCGCTCCGGCGAGCCCAACGAACCAGTGATCGACGAGATTGCATATTCGGGATTAGGGCGTGGAATCAGCATCGCCACGATCAAAATGACGACGCCCATCGAGGCGCCTACTCCCAGCCAGGCCCCCGCCATTTCCGCAGGCATTTCCAGCCGGCGCTGTCTCAAGTAACGACGTAGTCCTAAAAAACTCGTGGTCAGCAACAGGCCGAGCGCGCTTGCTACGTATCTCACCATTAGCCGGAAGGCGTATTGTCGGTCTCCCTCGCCAACAAAGTGTTGGCCCAGTCCAAAGATCGGTAGCGCGGCCAACGAGAAATAAACCACCGTCAGCCCCGGCGGCGCTGATCGACTCAGGCTCCGCTGCCACCAGGCGAAGAAACGCTTGAACACGGGTTGTGGTGGAGCGGGTGGCGCGGTAGTCGCGACCTTTTTGTCCTTCGTGCGTTTCGCGGTAACGGTTTGCTTTTTGGCGGGTGGCGTCGCGCTGGTTTGCGATTCCGCGAAAGGAGCGTCGAATCCGGCCGCTTCCAGCAAACCCTCGCCAGAGGCGTCATCTTCGTCGTCGACCAGCGTGCAATTCCAGACCAGATGACTTGCGCACCACCAGATCACCCCCAGCACGCACCAGGCCCACCAAGGATGGTCGGTGAACTTGATCATGGCCAACGCGGCCACGCCTCCCAAAGCCAGGCCGAACATGCTTGCCCGCTCGGCTCCTTCCATGATCGAAACACGGCTGATCAGCACCGCGGCGAATACGAAGCAAGTCATCGTCCAGTACATTCGCCCTTCGAATTCGCCGGCATAGAACACCGTGAGCAGAAAGTACGCCAGGCTGCTGACCAGCACCATGATCAGCGCGGGACTAATGGCGATTGCCATGTAATCGGCCAGCGTCGGTTCTGGACGCGAGTTTGCCATGTCTCGTTCTCAATCACACTTCAGTCGCATGGTCGCGCGCGGGCAATCAAGTAAGCCTGATGATGTCACACGCCGTGGGCATCTGCCGACATGTTTCCGCCGCGGGCCATCGTGGCCTTTGAAATATTTATTATCGTATCAATTGTTGCTGGCACACGGCGGCCAGTGCCGCCTCGCTGGTAACATTGCGTGCATCGACCCCCACGCTGATCAAGCGTCCGAGACATTCGCTGGCCTGGTGCTCGTCGAAAACAATCAAGACGGCCGTCACGGCATAGCCGCGGCGCCGCAAATTCCCCAGGGCCCAGGCAGTCTCGACCGAAACATCGCCGAGCACGGCCACGACCGACGCATCAGCCGGCAGCCGGGCCGCAGATTCAAGGACCAACTGCGCAAACGAAAGGCCGTCGGTCAACTCCACGCGGGCCAGCGTTTCCAGGATGCTGCGCAACTGCTCAGCTCCGCGACGCGTCGGCACGATCACAGGACACAGCCGGTCGCTAGTCTCGGTCATACTGGCGCTTTGCCGGGCGTTCTTGCGCGTGCGAAATTCGTGATCCCAGCCCTCTTGCCGAATGCGATCCGCTGCGTCCCGCCCATTGGTCACCAGACCAATCTGCTGACCCATTTGATAAACGGCGTTTGCCAGTGAAGCGGCCGTGGTAACCGCCAGCTCCGATCGCAGCGGTTCGTGCCGCTTGTGATAAGAATCGGTATGGAAGTCCAACAATACTGTTGCACCCGCGATGCACGAAGGCTCGTAAATCTTGCTATGCAGCACGCCCGTCCGCGCCGTGGCGCGCCAGTGTACGCGGTTCAGTGCATCGCCCGATTGGTACAATCGCACTCCGCTGGTGCGCGTTGGGTCTTCGAACAGCCGATGGGTCATCCGCACCTCGCCAATCGGGCGGCGCGAGGCGATGTCGAAGCCCACTAGCGGAACAACCTTCGGATAGACCAGCACGAAGTGCGGTGCGGCCGCCACGCGCCAGCGGCGGTGTAAGCCGAATAGGTCGCCACTTTCCAGCATGCAGGGGCCTATCTGGTAATAGCCGCGCATCTCGAAGTGCAGCTGGTACAGCATCAGCTTGCGCCCGTGGCCGGGCACCAAGGCAATCGCCAGCCGTTTTCCCGTAATTTTCAATCGCGGCGGACGCTGCACGAGCGCGGCGCGCGGCAGCAAGTCTTCCAACAGCACCCAAGGGACCGGCAGCGCGCCGGAATTGGCCACTGTGACAGCCACCGCGACTTTCTCGCCGATTTCGGCCGACAAACGATTGCACTCGCGCGTCGCCGACAGGCTCTCGATCCACCGTCTGGCCAGAAAGCGGCTCGTCACCAACAGAGCCAACAATACGTACATGGCATAGGCCAACAGTCCCAGCTGCAGCACGATTGCCGCCAACAGCAGGAATAGCGCGGCCAGAAACCATCTCATGGCCGGCTCGCTTCGCCTGCGACCATCGGCACAGGAACCAGGTCGAGAATCTCGTCGACCACGGTGACGGTCGTCACTTTGCGCAGCCGGCTTTCAGGTCGCAGGATCAATCGGTGGCCGAGCACGGCCGGGGCCATGCGTTTCACGTCGTCGGGCAGCACGAAATTATGCCCCCGCACCGCCGACAACGATTGCGCAGTGCGCAGCAGCGCCATCGACGCCCGCGGACTGCCGCCGAGCAAAACGTCGTCGTGTTCGCGCGTGGCGTGAACTAATGCCACGATGTAATTGCGCAGCTTCTCGTCGACGTACACTTCGCGCACCGCTTGTTGACATGCCAGCACCTCTTCAACGGTGACCACAGTCGTCAATTCATCGATCGGATGCGTGCGCTGCAACCGGTCGAGCATCTTGGCTTCTTCTTCAGCACTGGGATAGCCAAGCGACAACCGCACCAGAAACCGATCCAACTGCGCCTCGGGAAGCGGAAACGTCCCTTCGTGATCGACAGGGTTTTGCGTGGCAATGACAAAAAAGGGCGCAGCCAACTGGTGGGTCGTGCCATCGACCGTCACTTGCCGCTCAGCCATGGCTTCTAGCAGTGCCGCCTGCGAACGGGGCGTGGCGCGATTGATTTCGTCGGCCAGCACGATCTGTGCAAAGATGGGGCCTGGCCGAAATTCAAACTCTGCCGTCTTCTGGTTGAAAATCGAAGCCCCCGTAATGTCGGAGGGTAGCAGGTCGGGCGTACACTGTACGCGCTTGAAGCTGCAGCCCACGCTCTTGGCCAGCGCCCGGGCTAGCATCGTCTTGGCCACGCCAGGGACGTCTTCCAGCAGGACGTGCCCTTCACAGAAATAGGCGACCATCGCCAGCACCACTTCTTGTCGCTTGCCGATGATGACCTTTTCGACGTTGGCTATAATCTTCTTGGCCACGGCCGTGATTTGCGACGAGCGGACGGTCGACATGCGAAAATATGCCCGAAGTGTTGTTCCGGAAGAGGGGACTCACCTATATCAACGGCGAAGCGGCGGGAAAAAGCAAGAGTCGCCGACGGACAGGCAGCCGTTTTCGACCAGCGCCACGACGGTGGGCTCGCCGGGCTGGGGGCGGGGCCGTCTGGCCAATGGCCACGCCCTCGACGTGCTGATCGTTTGATCCCGTTCCCAGGCGGAATAAGCCCGATTCTTTGCCAGGCGTGTGCGGGCAAGGCGGTCTTCTCTCGCGCCTTGTCTTTCTTCGCACTCTTTGGGCCGGTACACTGATTTTCAGACCCGCCAGACGTTGCGTGGCCGTATCGATGACGTGCTTTCGCGACCTCGCCCTTGGATCTTGCCAAGCCGCAACCCGCTGTAATGCACGTGCCGTTCTGCAACGCCGGCAGACGGCCGAAGGAACCATTTTCATGTTCACGTTGCTCGGAGCCAAGCAGCGCTATTGCGACCGCGCCGCGCGCCGCAGTTTTCTCAAGATCGGCGGCCTGGTGATGGGGGGGCTCAGCCTGCCCGAGTTGCTTCGCGCCGAAGAGCAGCAGGGCATCCGCCGCTCGCACAAGTCCGTGATCATGGTCTACCTGGCCGGCGGCATGTCGCATCAAGACACGTTCGACCTGAAGACCGAGGCACCCGACGAAATTCGAGGCGAGTTCAAGCCGATCTCCTCGGTCGTGCCGGGCCTGGAAGTGGGCGAACTGCTGCCCAAGATGGCTACCGTGATGGATCGCGTGTCGCTCGTGCGCTCGATCGTGGGCTTGCGCGACGAACACTCCAGCTTTCAAAATGTCACCGGCTATACGATGGGCTCGGCACAGCGCGAGGGGCGGCCGAGTTTCGGCTCGGTCATCTCGCGATTGGCCGGACAGGTCGACCCCGTCGTGCCCGCGTTTGTCGACTTGTTCCCCACGATGCAACACAAACCGTACAACAGCCCCGGGCCGGGCATCCTGGGTCATGCGGCAGCCGGCGCCAAGGCCGACGGCGAAGATCTGGCCAGCATGAAGCTCCGCTTCGTATCGAATCAGGAATTTTCCGCGCGTCGAGAATTGCTGGCGAACTTCGATACCTTCCGCCACTCAGTCGACAGTCCGGGCGTCGACCTGCTCGACAACGCCTACCGTCGCGCTTTCGACGTGCTCACCAGCAGCAAGCTCGTCGACGCGATGGACGTCGAAAAAGAAGATCCGGCCGTGCGCGAGCGCTACGGCCGCGGTTCGGCCAAGCACTTGGGCGATGGCGGGCCGATGTGGAACGATCAATTGCTCATGGCCCGCCGATTGGTCGAAGCCGGCGCCCGCTGCGTCACCGTGGCCTACGGCTTCTGGGACACGCACAGCAATAACTTCGGCTGGCTAAAGGAACGACTGCCGTTGTTCGATCAAGGCATCTCGGCCCTGGTCGAGGATATTTATCAGCGAGGATTGGACCAGGATGTGACCGTGGTCGTGTGGGGTGAATTCGGTCGCACGCCGAAGATCAACAAGGACGCCGGCCGCGACCATTGGGCACCGGTCAGCTTTGCGCTGCTTTCCGGCGGCGGCATGCGTACCGGCCAGGTCATTGGCGCGACCGATAAGATCGGCGCCTATGCCGTGTCTCGGCGGATTCAATATCAGGACGTGTTGGCAACAATCTATCACAACCTGGGTATCGATCCCCACACGTTCGTCAAGGATTCTTCGGACCGTCCGACGGCGATCCTGCCCGAAGGGGCTCGGCCGATCAGCGAACTGGTTTGATTCTCTGCCTGTCGGCCGAGGCGATCCAAAAACGGAGCACGAGCGATGACGGCGCGACAGACAATGAAGCCAGGGCCCGCCACAGTCACCATGGTCGAAGAAGCAGCCGCGACAGGTCGCGTGCGCGAGATTTACGACGACATCAAGGCGACCAAGAGCATCGATTTCGTGCCGAATTTGTGGAAGACACTGGCCACGCATCCGCCGCTGTTGGAGCAGATCTGGACACGGCTGAAAGTAACCATGGCCCCGGGGCGCCTCGACCCGCTGACCAAAGAGATGATCGCCCTGGCAGTCTCGGCCACCAACGGCTGCGCCTATTGCGTCAACTCGCACACCGCTGCCGTGAAAAAGTTAGGGCTCGACGACGAAGGGCTAGGCGAGCTGATGGCTGTTGTGGCTATGTTCAATTCGACCAACAGCCTAGCCGACGGCTATCAAGTTGAGCCGGATATTCTGCCCTGAGCGTATGCAGCGCCGGCGTGCCACGAAGACTTCGTTACCGAGATACAGCTTGCCAGCGCGACCGCCAATCCGCTGATTTTTACCCGCCGGCGCCCGTTTTCCCCAGCCAAATGGCCGTATTTCACTTGGCTTTTGCTGTTACGGGGATTAGTCTCAATAGGTTGTAGGCCCGCTATGCTTTTGATTGCTTCCGCCTGTGCTTTGGCACTCGCGCCGTTGGGCCGCTCGCCGGAACGAGAAAACGATACGAGGAGAGCGTTTGCCATGACAACGAATCATCGCCTGACTGCCGGGTTCGTGCGCTCGATCGCTGCCGGATTGATCGCTGCGCTTGTCGGTACGTGCCTGTTGGCCGACGTCAGTTCGGCCGCCGATAGTCGCAGCAAGTCGAAATCTAAATCCGCCGCCGGCAAGTACAACCCCGACGATGCTTCGGTCGAAATGTTCGAAGGGATGAAAAACGGCGATATCGAGGTGAAGTTCATTCCCAAGGATTCGTCGCAGGCCAACGTGCTGATCACCAACAAAAGCGACAAGCCGCTGAACGTGAAGCTGCCCGAGGCGTTTGCCGCCGTGCCTGTGTTGGCACAACTCGGTCGAGGGGGTGGCGTCGGAGGTGGGGCCGGCGGTGGCGGCATGATGGGCGGCGGTATGAACCAAGGTATGGGTGGCGGCATGGGGGGTGGCGGAATGATGGGGGGCGGCGGCATGGGTGGTGGCATGGGCATGATGAACATCCCGGCCGAGAAAGTCGCCAAGTTCAAAGTCACCTGCGTCTGCTTGGAGCATGGCAAGGTCGAGCCGCGCGCCGCGGTTCCTTATCGCGTCATTCCGATCGAAGAATTCACCAAGAGCCCAGGCGTCCGCGAATTGTGTGCGCTGCTCGGCGCGGGCAAGATCAAGCAACGCGTGGCACAAGCTTCTGCCTGGAATCTGAATAACGGTATGGGCTGGGATGCACTGGCCGCCAAGCGCATCGAGTACATTGGCGGAGCCAGCGACTCCTACTTCAATGTCGAAGAGTTGCGGGAAGCCATGTCTGTGTCGAACGAGGCCACCGTCATGGCCGAGCAGCAGCGCCGCGCGACGCCCGAGAAGAGTCCGGGCGAGACGGCCGTCAGTGCTGGCGGATTTCGCGAAGAATCCGCGACGGGTCCTGCCGCGGGAAGCGTGGCAACGGATCAGCCAGTACCGCGACGCAAGGCAGCCAGCCGCTAAATCGCAACTGGCGGCCAGATAGCGCCACATTCAGAAAGGCGCGGATATCTCTCGGCGGCTGTACGTGCGCCGGTGGTCAATCGGCCGATTTGCGCAGCCGAGCCATTCTCGTACGTAATTCCTGCTCAAAAGTGAGCCGGCCCTGTTCCCACTCGGCACGTTCCTGGCCGACCTGATTTTGCAGCGCGCTCATAGCTTCCTCCCGCTGGGCGAGCGCGGCCGCCTGTAGGTCGAATTCTTGTTGGCGGCGCTGGGCCCATTGACCGAGATCCTCTTTCTTCGCGGCCAGACTTTTTGATTGGGCGGTGACCTCTTGGCCTAACCGAGCGAGCGCCGCGCGTTCGTCCGCGATTCTGCCGGTCGTTAGTCGCCAATGATCGGCCAGCCGCTCGCGCGATTGGGCTAAAGCGCTCGCCACTGCGGCCGGGGCCGCTACGCCCGTCAGCGCGGCCAGCGTTTCCTCGGCAACCAGCCGTGCTTCGAGGCTCTCGCGTTGCAGCTGCACGAGCTCATCGCGCATTCGCTCTAGACTTGCTTGCCGCTGGTCGAGCTGCTCGTTGCGCCGCTGCAGAAGTTCGCGTTTTTCGGCCGTCTCGGCGGCGGTCGCACGTTGGCTGTCGGCAAGCCTGCGGCGCTCGATGCGCGCTTGCTCGGCCAACTCGTGGCGCTCTTGCTCTAATTCGTGCCGCATCGCTGCCAGTTCCGTCTCGGCGCGCAACTGCAACTGTTCAGCTTGGGTCAGATGCTGCTCGCGTCGAGCCAGTCCTTCGGCGATTTCGGTTAGCTCTCGTGCGCGTTGTTTTTGTTCCGGACTGGGTCGCTGCGCCTGCGATGCCAATTGCGCGCGACGTCGTTCCGTCGCTTCTGCCGCAATCTCGATAGCAGCGCGACGGCGTTCCAGATGCGCGAGCGCCTGCCGAATTGTGTCGAGGTTCGTGCTGCGATCGTTGTCCAGCTGCTGCCGGGCGCGGGTGCGGACGTTGTGCTCTCGTTCGCGCAGCAATTCCAACTCGCGCTGGGCCGTCTGTTGTGCCTTGGCTTGCCGCGTGAGGCGCTCGTTCAGTCGATCGAGCGCGGCCTGCCGCAGCGAAAGCTCCTCGCTGCGTTTGTGGAGAGCGGACTCTTCCTTGGTACGTGCTGCGTCGTCCGCTGCCGCCAGGGCGTTCAGTTCCCGCGCGCGGACGGCAAGCTGCCGCTCGTGCTCTTTGGATGCTGCTTCCCGCTCGCTCAGCTCTTGGTGGCGCTCGGTGAGCCATAGGCGTGCTGCCCGCAACTGACCGTCAAGCTCCGCGGCCTGGGCGTTCTGCTGCGCCTCGCGGCGATCGAGATCTTGCTGCCGCTCGTGCAGCAGGCGGGCCAACTGCCGTCCTTGTGAGCGCAAGCGTGCCAACAGGTCGCTAGCGGGCACTACCGAGGCCTCGCCCGATGCGAGTGCGCGCGGCGTTAGCGGCTCGTTTGGCGCGGCAGTCGTTGGCGGCGCGCTCCACAGCGCGTGCGCCATATCGACACGAGTCCCGCCGGGCGCGAGGACAAATGCACCCGAGGAATCCGGAGCGGAGGCGCGGACCTGAAAGGAATCGGACATGCGGCCGCCGGGGGCTGGCCCTGGAATTTACTGCGGAGGAACGTTCCCTCTGCGCGGGCGGCGAGAGTTCGCCACCTTCCAGTGATCGGCCAGCCCGGCAAGAGAAATTCACCGCAATCCCCGGCCGGCGCACAAACATGCTACCGGCCCAGGCGAAAGGTCGCCCGCGCTGCGTGTTTCGCAGGGCACACGAGTGCTATCAGCCTTTGGCCGCATCCAGGGCGGCTTGCAAGCGGCTCTTCGGCTGCACGCCCACGAAGCGATCGACCACCTCGCCCCCCTTGAAGATCATCAAGGTGGGAATGCTGCTGACGCCGAACTGCGTGGCGGCGCTGGGGCTGTCGTCGATGTTGATTTTGCCAATCTTCACCGTTCCCTTGTACTCTTGCGCCAACTCTTCGACCAATGGGGCGATCATGCGGCAAGGACCGCACCACGGAGCCCAGAAGTCGACCAGCACGGGGTCTTGGCTGCCCAGTACTTCGTCCTGGAAATTACCGTCGGTGAACTCGGTGACGTTGCCGGCCATTGTGATATTTCTCCCAGAATCGCCCAGCGGCCGACGACCAACGACAGGGTCCGCCGCAGCCAACTGCTTTATTCTCGATACGCGAAAAAAATTATAGGAACCCCTAGGGGGGTGTCAACGAACTGGCGGCGGTCCGCCCCCGCGCTTACCGCGGGAAAGAGCCGGCCAGGCGCGGATTCGCCAAGGCAGGCCGAATTGCCGATCCCCAGTCCTGTTTCCTGCATCGCTGGACACGTCGTGCGGACGGCTATCGTTTGCATCGACGCCTGACTAGTCCTACCTTGAGCGTGACGCCACACGCATTCCGATCGCTTTCAGACTCATCGCTTTCAGACTTACCGCGGAGATCGTCATGACCCCCGACAGATTTCGCTGCTACCTGGTCACTAAGAACGAAGCGGGCAACGCGCAAGCGGCGATCTCGCACAAAACGATCGAGGAATTGCCTGCTGGCGAAGTGCTGATTCGCGTCGCGTATTCTTCGCTCAATTACAAAGATGCCCTGTCGGCTACGGGCAACCCGGGGGTGACGCGCAAGTTTCCGCATATTCCCGGTATCGATGTGGCCGGCAGCGTGGTCGATAGTCGCAGTGCCGAATTCCGTCCCGGCGACGAAGTGCTCGTCACCGGCTACGACTTGGGCCAGAACACGTGGGGTGGGTTCGCCGAATATGCGCGCGTGCCGGCCGCCTGGGTCGTGCCGCTCCCGGCCGGGCTTACCCTGCGCGAAAGTATGATCTACGGCACCGCCGGCTTTACCGCCGCGCAGAGCGTCGCGGCCATCGCCCATCACGGAATCGAACCCGGGCGCGGCGATGTGTTGGTCACCGGCGCCAGCGGTGGCGTGGGTATTCTGTCGGTGGCGTTTCTTGCCAAATTGGGTTATCGCGTGATCGCGGCCAGCGGCAAGCCGGCGGCGCATGACCTGGTGAAGTTGGCCGGCGCTGCCGAGATCGTGTCGCGCGACGACGTGCGCGACGCCAGCGAGAAGCCGTTACTGCCGGCTCGCTGGGTGGCCGCGGTCGATACCGTCGGCGGCGACACATTGGCGACCGTCGTCCGCTCGCTCGATCGGGGCGGGTGCGTGGCCGCGTGCGGTTTGGTCGGCGGCACGGGCCTCAAGCTCACCGTGTTTCCCTTCCTGCTGCGTGGCGTCAGTCTCACGGGCATCGATTCGGCCGAATGCCCGATGGCGACGCGTCGCAAATTGTGGCAGCGCCTGGCCACCGACTGGAAGCCCGATTGTCTGCCGCGGCTGGCCACGGAAGTCGGCTTCGGCGAATTGGGCGCCAAGATCGATAAGATACTCGCCGGCCAGGTGGCGGGGCGCGTGGTGGTTAAACCGAGCGGCGTATAAGGCATTCCCTGCGCGATGCGAGCGACTTCGAGCACATGGGGTGATTACCCCATGAAAATTGTCGCGCGATCCAGGGGAATTATTCAATTAATGGAATTATTCACCGCTCGCAAAAACGACGTCCGACCGGACCACTTGCGCGTTTTCCCAGGGAAATGAGAACATTTCCCTGAATTCTGTCCGCGCGCTTGGTCAACTAACCCGCCGGAACATGCTGGCAATATAGCGACCGAGTGCGGACATCTCTGGCCGTATTTCCGGCCACCGCGGCCACGACCTGCGGCGTAGCGAAATCCGCTGCCCGGCCTACAGGACGTCGCTTGTGCGTGCCGGCAATATTCTCGCTACGGCCGGACGCGCGGCGGCAAGGCAGACGCGTTCACGTCGGCCGGCGTCAGCTCGAGCTGATCGAAATCGGCCTCGCCCGTCCCTCCGTTCAGGCCGATCACGATCAGAGCCAATCGCGTCGACTCGGGCACCACGATCCGGGTTGCCACTTCCGACCAATCGCGCGTGCCGGCCCACGGGCCGATTGTTTCGTCCCCCACCTGTGCATCGTCCGCGTCGTAGAAGCGGATCTTGACGCTTGCCTGATCAGATAATGCCTGGCCCGGCGCGGCGTCGCGCACCGCGACCCACAGCGAAGCGTCCAAGGCCCGCACCTGGCGACCATCGAGCGCCAAATGCTGCTCGGCCTGCGCCGAGCGGCCAGGCACGCTGTTGCGGAAGCGCACATAGCGCTGCCCGTGCGGCGCAGCGGCCCCGTCCATGACTTGCATCTGTTGCACGTAATACCAGGCCGATGGCCGACTAGGGTCTTTGACTGTTGCTGCCTCGAAACTGCCGTTTTTTATTAGCGGTGCGGCCGCACGATCGGCGCCGTCAACGATCGTGGCCGTAGCGCAAAGAATTGTCGCGCACAGTATCAGCGCGGCCGGCCGATGGGGACTGACGTCGACAGTCGCACGGCCCACGGCATTGTGGCCAGTACACTTGACGACGCGCGCCGCCTTGCGAGCTGCCCAGTGTGTCACTCCGGCGTTTGCCATGGCGGATTCCAGCGCGTTCTTTGCAATCGGATATATCAAATATGGATTTGGCTCTTTATTGAGCCCTATAGACTGCCGTCACGATCGGGATCGTTTCCGTTTGCCAAAATAAATTGGTTCCGCGTGCCAGGACGAGTTTGTTTCGCCACTGAAAATTGACGAAACGTTCGCGACTTCACGACTCTTCTGAACAAGCCAGCGCTGGCGCTCTGAAGCACTATCGTCACTCGCGCGACTGGCCAGTGGCACCCTATGGAGCCCTCGAAAAAGGCCCGGCCGCCGCGACGACAATAATAAGCTTACCACGATGGATGCTTCGCACGACGGATAAGGTACAGTTGTGGCAATAGGAATTTCATGCAAGCTCGCGCTCCTGGCCGCCTGGTTCGCAGAATGAAGATGCTCGTGGCGCTTGCGACTTCGTTTCCGGCCACTTTGTCGTTGCTCACATTGTTGCTGGTTACTGCGGCGGCGCTGCGCGCGCAGGCTGACGATCGTCGTGCGGCCGCGCGGCAAGAGATCGTTCGCCGCGGCGGCACAGTCGAAACCGTGCCCACCGCACAGTCGGTAGACGAGTTCATCGCCGTCCGCTGGATCGCCGGCGACGAAGGGCTCGATCAACTCGTGGCCGCCGGTCGCGTGTGCTGGCTCGATCTTAGCCGCTCGACCATTACCGACGCTGCGCTGGCAGACGTGGCAAAGCTGCCCGACCTGGAAATGCTGTATCTCGCCGAGACGCGCATCACCGACGCGGGGCTCGCGCGGCTCGCGACGCTCGGCGCGTTGCGTGGTTTGTTTCTACAAAGCACGGGCGTCTCGACCGCGGGGCTCGCGCAGCTCGCGGGTCTGCGCCATATCGAGTGGCTGAATCTGTCGTTTACAAAGATCGACAGCCAGGCGCTTGTCCACATTGAAGACTGGCAGGCGCTAACCGGTCTGTGGCTGTCGGACACGGCCGTCGACGATGACGGCCTGCCGCACCTGGCGGGGCTCGCGCGATTGCGCAGCCTGAAGCTGACCCGCACTCGCGTCACCGACGCCGGGCTACCGGCCGTCGGCCGCCTGGCCGCGCTCGAGATGTTGTGGCTGGGGGGAACGGCGATCAGCGATCGAGCGTTGCCAGCGATCGCCCGCTTGGCGGCGCTCGAGTGGTTGCTGCTCGACGATACGACAATCACCGACGCCGGACTGGCGGAAGTCGCAACGCTCGTGCGATTGGAAGCCCTGTCACTGGCCAACACCGCGGTGACCGACGCGGGGCTGGCGCGGCTGAGCAATCTGCACAAGCTTCGCCAACTGATATTGGACGGTACGCGTGTCACGGGGGCCGGTCTGGCCGGCTGCCCGCGGCTCGATTTCTTGGGTCTGCGCGGCACACAGGTTTCGGATGACGGGTTAGCCGTGATTGCCGGGCTTCCCCACTTGCAGGGGCTGGACCTGCGCGAGACCGGGACCACCGACCGCGGGCTGGCCGAATTGCGCAGGCTAGCAAACCTGCAGGAGCTATTGCTCCGTCGCACGCGCACGACATGGGCCGGGCGACGTGAGCTGGGCGTGGCGCTACCGGACCTGGAAATCGTGCCTTGAAACAGAGGCGCTTCTTGGAGTTTGGATCGGTCGCTCGCCCGGGAGCGATGCGCTAAATGGCCGTTCGATAGGTGCGGAGAGCCGGCCTTGCACAGCGAAAGGCGTTGCAGGGCCCAAGGGCGCAGCGCGAGTCGTTTCCCTGTCGGTAGCCAGCTAACCTTCGAACCATACCCCCCACGACACAAAAATATCCTCAAAACCCTTGCATGGGTTGCGACTTATCGTAGATAATGGCAACCGTTCTCGGCGACTCATCGGGGCATTCGTCCAGGCGGTTCCCAGGCTTCTTGGCCTGTTCGGCTGCTGCGGCGGTCGATGTGTGCGGGAACGGCGTGTTTTATGCTCGGGCGATTGCTTATTTTGCCGAGGCGTGTGTGCGTATACGGTTCTAATCTTCTCATCTTGTTGGAGGTCGTTTGATGTCTCGTTCTTCTCCTACATCCCGAAGGCGCGGGGCGTTCACCCTGGTCGAGCTGTTGGTGGTGATCGCCATCATCGGCATTTTGATCGCGCTATTGCTCCCGGCGGTGCAAATGGCGCGCGAGGCGGCCCGCCGTGCGCAGTGTTCGAACAATCTGAAGCAGATTGGCCTGGCGATCCTCAACTATCACGATTCGTACAACAAGCTGCCGATCGGCGCCAGTGCGCAGAAGAACACGATATCCGGAGTCTCTACCTATAGCTGGGGTAATTCCTGGTGGGTGGGCATTCTGAATTATGCGGAAGGGTCCGCCGTCGCGGCACAGTGGAGCAATGCCCTGCCGAACAACGCCTTGGTGGGCTGGTCCGGCATGGGTACGAGTACAGGGTTGCCATCTCTCAATCCCAACGCCTATCTGGTCGGAAATCCCACCAGTAATTCAACGAATCCGCAGGGCTACCGCCCCGCGTTCATGCTTTGCCCGTCGAGCCCGCTTCCGCCCACATATACGGGTTCGATTGTTTCGGGTTTTCAATCTCAAATCGTGATGCCCACCTACACGGGCGTGGCGGGCGCGGTTTGCCTTGCGGCAGTTCCTGATGGTGCGGGAGATACGACCGCTGTAACGATCAACAATATTCCCGGCGTTTATGGCCTCGGCCCTGATCCCACCACGGGAGCCGCGAAAGTGACTGACTCGCGTGCTCAGATCACAAATTGCAACCAAGGGGTCATTGGCGCCAATGGGTCTTTGTTCCCTGGTAAGGGTGTCGGCCTGGCAGGACTTTCCGACGGCACCAGCAACACCATGCTGGTGGCCGAACAATCTGGGTGGCAGTATTATGCCTCAGCCGGGGCCGGACTACCGGGCAAGCAAGGCGATTTCCGTTCGACGGCAGTGTTCGGTGCGTTCACCGGAACCAGTTGCAACGGCACACCGCCCAATATGGTTGTAGGGACTGGTTCGTCGACTGTTAGCGCGTTCGGCATCACGACGGTCCGTTGGCCGGTCAATGCCTTCTCCTCGCGCTCCCCGCAGCTCACAAGCAGCACCGCGGGTAGTAGCTATCCGCTGATCCCAAGCTTGTCGGCCACGATTAATGACGGAGGTGGCTCTCAAGTCCCATTTGGTGTCTGCCCGACTGCGGGTATATCTCCCAGTGTATCTATGACTGGAGCCAACAATCCGATTCAGTCGCAGCATCCCGGCGGCGCGCTCGTGCTGATGGGTGACGGATCGGCGAAGATGCTCAAGAACGAGACCGACATGATCACGCTCAAGCGGTACGCCGTCCGCGACGATCGACTGGTCATTTCCGACACGATCAACTAACGGCCAGCGGCGTTGACGTACGAAGAATCTATGACCCCGCGACGGGCTCTTTCCCCGCCGCGGGGTTTTTTTACGCGCTCTGGCGATAGGATGATCACCCACCGCGTGCCTCTGCCGGCAATGTGCCCGTGGGTTGTGCTGTGCGCATCGAAATCAAAACGTTGACCTTCGCCCGCTCACGTTTCGTCACACGTCGATCGACGTATATCGGGTTGAGATGGGGTGCGGCGCACCCGGCGAATCCGCGCGAGTGAGCAGGTATTGCGTCGTGCACGTGCTTCTTCTTGCCAGATGTTCCGCTTTCCTCAGTCGTGTTCTCGCCGTGAGCGATCCGACGTGGTCTCGCAGCGGTTGATCATCAACACCGTAGATGCGATTGCCCGCCAGCGCGCGCCGCGCGGGTTGCGCATGGTGATCGAACGATCCTTAAGAATGCGCAAGGGGCAGGGAATTTCCTTGCCAACGCGCGGCGCGTTCTGCTATAAGTTCGCCTGTTCGCTATCTGGTCAGCCAGGCACGGGTGTACCTGGGGACGTGCAGGCAAGAAAAAAACCTGTACGCGTCGTGGGGCAGTTCCTCACCTGGCCGATCGAGTTGGGCAGTTCTCAAGCTAGGCAGGGCTTCTATTGAGGGGCAGCTACTACAGGGGCATCTTTCCGTCGTACCGCGCTCCCCAGCGCTGTATTCAGCATAAATCTCGTCAGCGCGTTCGCTGATCGGTCACGTTCTGGGAGGAACACGCAGATGTTCTGGTTTCGCTTTGCGCGCCCGCGTCGCTCTAGCACAACCCTCAAACGCCGCCGGCTGAATTTCGAGCCGCTGGAAGACCGGCGATTGCTTAGCGTTAACGTTACGAATTCGGGCGGTGCCTACACAATTGCCAGTAACAGTAGCGCTGACGACGTGCGGGTGGTGGCGCCCGGTATCGGCGATGTGAACTACGACGGCACCGTCAATGGCGTCGATGTCAGTGTGTGGTCCTCGCACTATTTATCCTCGGGCCCCGTCGGTGACGCCAACTACGACGGCACCGTGAATGGTCTCGATAACACCACGATTGCCGGTCACTGGTTGCAATTGTCGCAGATCCAGATTTACGATGGCGCCACGCTCAACGACACCGTCCCACTTTTGGATATCACGTCGCTCGCGATCAACGCCGCTGGCGGCACGATCGAGATCGACGGCAATTTCTCCCGCCCCGTCACCGTCGACGGCGGCAGCAATGCCACGCTCGATATCAACGGCAACCCGAACCGGGGCGACACGGTGAGCATGACCGACTCCTCGATCACGCTCTTCGACAGTACGACCACGGTCAGTTACTCGAACATCGAGAACATCAATTTCGCCTTGGGAGGAACAAGCGGTTCGGACTTGCTGACGATCAATGGCACGTCGGGCGATGACTCGATGCAAGCCCAGAGTGACGGCAGCACGATCGTCTTCAACGGACTTAACGTCAACGTAGCCAGCGTCGAAGGACTGACGCTCAATGGCAACGACGGCGACGACACGATCGACATGTTCTACTTGAATTCGGCCATCGCGCTTACGATCAATGGCGGCGCCGGAGACGATCTGCTGGCCGGCGGCGCCGGCAACGACGCCATCAACGGCGGTACGGGCAACAACACGCTCATCGGCTGGGGAGGCAACGACACGCTCAACGGTGGTAACGGCAATGCCACGTTCCTGTACATGCCCGGCCCGGCCAGCCTGGGGACCGACACGCTCAGCATCGATTCGGGAGGTGTCGGCACGCTCGACTTCGAATATCTCACCGACGGCGTGACCGTGAACATCGGTTCCACGTCGACCCAGAGCGTGGTGTCGGGCCTGCTGAGCTTGAACCTGGGCACCTCGACGACGATCGCCAATGTGATCGGCGGCGCCGGCAACGACACGATCACGGGGAACAGTCTGAGCAATGTGCTGGACGGCCGCGACGGCGACGACACAATCACGGCCGGCACCGGCAACGCGGTCATGTACGGCGGGGCCGGCGACGACACGCTCACCGGCGGTTCCGGCAATGACCTGCTGTACGGCGGCGCCGGGGACGATACGCTGGCCGGAGGCGGCGGCAACGACACTTACCTGTTCCCCTGGTCGCCGGGTGACGCCCCGCTGGGGACCGATACGATTACCGAAGCCTCATCGGCCGGCACCGACAAGCTCGACTTCTCGAACTTTTTCCCAGCCACATACAGCGCGCCAAGCTTGTCGAGCACAAGCACGCAAACCGTGGGCACCGATTCCAGCAGCAACCCGCTGTTGAAGATCAACCTGGTGAACGCTTCGACGATCGAAAGCACGACCGATTCCCCGATTTCGCAACCGGCGGTAAGTACCCTGGCGGTGAACCCTCTGTCCACGCCCGGCGAAGTAACGCTGACGGCCGTTTACACCGGCGCGACCGTTGATCCTGACACCCACAGTTTCGTCGGAGAGGTCGACTTCTACCTCGACACGAACCACGACGGAGTTCTCGAAACCGGAACCGACACCTTGCTCGGCACAGATACCGACGGCGATGACGGCTGGAGCATCAACGTACCAACATCTCAAGTCCCCACCGGCACTAACGGATTTATAGCCGTCGCCGTCGGGGGCGGCGGACCGCCAGTTCCTCCGCGTGTCGTCGAAGCGACTATTTCCGGAGGAATTCCAAACAACGACAGCGAACTTGGAGGAGGCGGGGGTAGCAGCGGTGGCAGCGGTGCCGGCGGCAGCGCGATTGGAATACCGACGCTTGTTCGCAGCGCAGGCGACGCTGATGTCTACGCCGACTTCCCATCCGAGTTAGATGCGCCAAATTATGCATATGCCGATGGCGGGGGTAACTATGACGACGGCGGACAGGAGCAGGATATACTAGCGAACGATGTCCTGAGCCACGCGCGATACAATGTAGTAGCAACGCCTGGGTATTTTTCCGCGCAAGCCTCCGGTGCTGCCGGAGAAGGGGACGCGCGCGGCATTTCCTCCTTCAATTCGGCAGTGACGGGCCAGGCGGCACAACCCGGTATCGGTGCCTCTGGAATAACAAGTTTCAACTCCGTCGCCGACGCGAACGCGTCCCCCACCGGCGGTCCGGGAGGGTGGATCGAACATTCAGGGTCCCTTTACAGCGCCGATCCAACCGATCCAGGTACGGTCGCGCCGCACGTTTGGACCGTTTCCGGTAACGGGGCTGCGGTGAACGGGGACAGCATTTCCGAGGTTACACTTGCGGGACAATTTACTTTCAACGACGGAGAATCGGAAAATGGCGCCGTTGTCCCTACGGGCACTGCCGACGCAAAACTTGGGATGGCTTTTACAGTCGCAACAAGCGATGGTGAAAACCTACTAAACTTTAACGGCGGTGGAGAGACTTACGACGGCACTCGCAACGGCGGCGTCGCAGCGCAAGTTGTGACGAACGGCACGTCCAAGTATTATGCGTCCGCTGGTAACGACGGGTCCATGACTGTTAGCTTCGTGTGGACAGTTCCCGTCGGCACAACAATCAGCGTAAAGTACGATGAGGGTCTGCACACTTTGCTGGATACCGGAGCAAGCCCAACGTACCCGGCGACGCAAGATGCAATGGTCTCTCAAGTCCTTTACGATTTTGACATGCGGATCGTTTCCTGGTCGTCGTAGCGTCTAAACTGCCGTTGTTGCGTTCGATTCAATCGAACAAGTGATCTGCCGAAGGATCGAATCCATGTCACTCCGTCGCCTCAACAACCGTGACCGGGGCGATTTTTTCCAGGCCTTCTTTTAGCTTCTCGGCGCTGCCAACGACGACTACTACCATTCGCTCCGGGTGGACCACTCCGTCGATCAGCTTGACGCAGTCGGGCTCGCTGGCCGTGGCTACGGTGCGCAGCTCCTGCTCGAAGTAGGTGGGGGGCAGTTTGTTGGTTTCCAACAGCCACAGCTCGCCGGCCATCTGGAAGGGGGTTTCGCGGTCCATCGGAAAGTTGCCCACCAGGTAGGCCTTGGTCTTGCGCAGCTCGTCGGCCGTGGGGGGCTCGCTCTTCAAGCGGCGGATCTCGTCAAATACGGCCGCCAGGGCATCGGCTGTCGATTCGGTCTTGCTGAACGTGGTGACCGTGAAATCTCCGGCGAACCGCTGGGCGTGGAAGCCGCCGTTGGCGCCGTAGGTCAGCCCGCGCTTGACGCGGATGGTCTCGTTCAGCCGGCTGGAAAACGCGCCGCCGAAATAACCGTCGATCACGCGGCTGGCCGCATAGCGCGGATCGTGCCGCGTGATGCCGAGCTGGCCGACCTGGATCTGGCTTTGTGTCAACGCGTCGCGGTCGACCAGAAAGATGCGCGTGGCGCTGGCCGCCGGGGGCTCTGCCACCTTAACGTCGGGCTTCTCTCCCTCGGCGTTCCAGTCGCCGAAGATCTTCTTGGCCAGGGACAGCCCACGCGCGTCGTCGATATCTCCGGCCAGGATCAGCACGGCCATATCGGGGCGGGCGAACTTATTCCACCAGGCCGGCAGATCATCGAGCTTCAGTGCTTCGACGTTCGAAACCTCGCCCGTGGCGGTGCGGGCGTAGGGATGTTCTCCGTACAATTTGCGGCGCAGCTCGCGGCGGGCGACATAAGCCGGCTCGCGCGAAGAAACTTTCAGACTGGTCAGCGTCTGGTCGCGGTTGTTGTCGAACTCGTCGGCCGGGAATGTCGGCTCGCGCACCGCTTCACCGAGCAGCCCTAGGGTCCGTTCCAGCTCTTCGGTCAGACAGCTGGCAGAGACTCGTGCCGAGTCCATGCTGGCGGTGCCCGCCAGGTTGATGGCGTAGGTGCCCAGTTCGTCGGCCAGTTGTTCTTCGTTGTGCTGCTTGGTTCCCTTGGTGAGCATGTCGAGCGTCATCGAGGCGGTGCCGGGCTTTTCGTCGGTCCAACCGCCGGCCAGCAGGCCCAACGTGGCGCTGACAAACGGCACTTCGTGGTTCGGAACGATCATCACCTTCAGGCCGTTATCGAGCGTGTGCGTGCTGTACACCAGCGGCGGCGGCGCGACATCGAGCGGAGCCGCTAGCGGTGGCGCCGGGAAATATCCTTGCGGCCGCGTTACGCCAGGCCGGCCCGGGCGCGGGGACTGATCCTCGGGCGTGGCTGTGATGGGGGCGTCTTCTTCGGCGTTTTTCTTGGCCGTTGCGCGGGCGCTGGCTGGGATTTTTACGTTGATCTGTCGCTCGGGGATCAAGTACGTGCGGGCCACGCGCTGCAGATCCTCGACCGTGACGCGGCGGATATCGTTCAGCGCGTCATTGGCGCGGGCCGGGTTTCCTTCGAGTACCGCGGCAGCCCCCAGGGCCGAGGCCTTTCCTTCGACGGTCAGCGTCTGCATCACCTCGGCGCGCAGCGATTGATTACGAGCCTTCAACAGCTCGTGCTCGCTGATCGGGCCGGTGCGCAGCTTTTCGATCTGCTCTTCCAGCGCCTGCATAGCGGCCTCGGGCTTGGCGCCGAACGGAGGGATGATGGCGCCGGCAAAAAACAGCCCTTCCTGCTCGAGCGCTTGCGAAATATCGATCGCCTGCACGGCTACTTTCTTTTCCGCCACCAGCGAGCGATACAGCCGGCTGCTGTCGTCGCCGACCAGAACCTTGGTCAGCAGGGCCAACGGCACGTGGTCCGGGTGCGAAATGGGTACGGTGCGAAACAGCACGCCGACGATCGGCGCGGGGGCATTGTCTTCGGTGATCGTCACGGTGCGCCCGGCGGCGGGCCAGGGTTCTTCGATAGCGACTCGCGGTAGATCATGCCCGCGCGGGATCCAGCTGAAATGCCGTTTGGCCAGCTGTTGCGCCTCGGCATGCTTGACCGCCCCGGCGACGATCAGCGTGGCGTTGTTGGGCACATAGTAGCGCATCCAGAAATCGCGCAGCTCCTGCACAGCCGCGGAACGCAAATGCGGAATCTTGCCGATCGGCGTCCAGCGATAAGGATGCTGCTGAAAAACCTCGGCCATGACTTTTTCCATGACCGTGCCGAACGGGCTGTTGAGTCCCATGCGGCGTTCTTCTTCGACCACCTTGCGCTCTGTGTCGAACGAGTTCTGATCGATTTTCAGAGCCGACATGCGATCGGCCTCGAGCCACAGCGCCAGCTCCAACTGATGGGCGGCCAACGTCTCGTGATAGACTGTTTGATCGAAAGACGTATAGGCGTTGCAATCGCCGCCGGCCTGGCGCACCAGGTCCATGTGGTCGGTCGGACCGAGCCGCTCGGTACCGCGGAACATCATGTGCTCGAACATGTGCGCAAAGCCCTGCCGCTCGGGATTCTCGTCCTTCGAGCCGACGTGATACCAGACTTGCACATTGACGATCGGGCAGGAAAAGTCTTCCAGCGTGATGACCTTCAGGCCGTTGTCGAGAGTGATCTCGCGATAGTCGAACAGCTTGCCTTCGCTGGCTGGCGCCTTCTCAGCCGGCGCTGCCTCGGCAGGCTTGGCCGCGGGGGCTGCGGCGCGTGCCGGACCGCTGTGCGTCAGCACAGTCAGCGCGAAAAGGGTCATCAACAGAGAGAATCTCTGGGGTGCGTATCGCATCATGGTTTCCAGGTGTGTGATCGGTGAACGGCACCACTCACAATCGAGAGCGAGCGGTCGGTAAATTGTCAGTCAGCAGGCGCGACCCGCAAATTCATTGGCATGTCTGGGATCGCGCGGCTTAATTTGCACAGTCGCGTTGCGCCGTAGTCTAGCGGGCCTGGCGCTGAGACTCAAAGGCCGATGTGCTGTAAACCGGTGAAGTGGAAGGCCAGATAGTCGAGTTCTTGCCCCGCGCGCCGTGGGCAGCGTCGCGCAACAAAAACCGGGTGTCCCGTGCAGCTTTGCGCGGGCACCCGGTTCTATTACGTCACGACGGTTGTCGAGGATCGCCCTTTGCAGAGCGGTAGAGCGTCGACTTATTCGGCGGCGGCCTGCTGCCCGGCCTGCGGCTTGGGCGCCGCCATGGCCTGCGATAATGCCGACAGCAGTTGCACCGCCGGCTGCGGGAAGGCAGCCGGGTCGGTGCTCCAGAAGTTGATCGTGGCACGCTTGCCCGAGAGCGTTACCGGCACGTGCAAGCTGGACTTGGCCCCACGTGCGGCCATCTTCTCGAAGAGCGCACCTTTGACTTTCGACAGGTCGGTGATGGCCACCGGCTTGTCCCCTTGGGCGTAATCTGCCAAGGGCTCGCCGGCGACGTCGACCGTGGGGAGCACGCTGCGGATGGTGTCAGGCGGCGGGGCTGCCTTACCGTCTTGTTCGCGGAGTTGGCCTTGGAACGGTCCAAACTTTTGCACCAGCTTGCCGTCGTCGATCGCCGTCATGCACACCCGGTCGACCTGTGGCACAGTGACCGGCAAGATAAAGCCGAAGCGTCCGAACCATTGGGCGTCTGTCAACGCCATGTGCGTGGCGGCCTTCAGGTTGTCGTCAGGATCGCCTCCCGTGGCTTTCATGACGATCAAGAACTGCTCGACGCGCGACGGCTCGCGTACGTTCTCTTGCTGGCCCAGCGGCTTCGTCAGATCTTGATGCGGATCGGCAACCTCGAAGAAGCCAATCATCATCTCTTCGAAGGTCTGGTCACCGAAACCGACTGTGGCCTTCGAGTCCGGATTGTTCAGGTTGTGGTCCGAATTGTCGAACTCGGCCACGCAGTCCATGCGGGTGCCGGTGGGCAGCAGCTTTGGCTCGGCCAAGCGGTAATTGGTCTGCCAGCCGAAATCGTATTGCGGCACCGAGAGGATCGTTTCGTTCTTGCCATCCGGATAAGTCACGTCGTAGCGAAACGCCTTGCCGCGCAGGTGCATGTGCGGCATCAGCGTCAGCAGCGTCGTGTCTTTCTTGAAGATGTAGCGCGACTTGACTCCAAAATCATCGGCGCCGGGTGGAATCTGAAACACGAAGTTCACGGCGCTCGTGACCACGACTTCTTGCTTCACAGTCTTGGGGTCGGCAAACTTGATACCCAGATAGCTGCGGTCCTGCTGCGTCGTACCATTGGGCGTATAGTGCATTTGGAAGACGAGCTTTGATCCGGCAGCCACCTTGCGCGCCATACCGGTTGGCAGCGGCTCGGGCCGCAACCCGGGGGCGAAAGCCGCCACAAAGTCGTTGCCCGTGCCAAGGCCGCCCGGGCCTCGCCCATCGGGCGCGATCGCGAAGATCAGGATGTGATGCACGATCGCCGGGTTGCCCGGCCGCGGCTCAATGGCGCTGATCCATTTATCCTCGGTCCAGCCCGGATCGACTGAGAACATTTGATATTCAACAACGCCGGTAGCCGGCGCATCGTAGGGCTTGTCGGCCATGTAGACGACTTCATCCGGCTCGGGGATCATCCAGCCGTCGGCAAACTTCGGCGGCTTGGACAGGTCTTTGGGATTGCCTTCGGGCGCGCCGGCGGCGACCCAGCGTGCGATCGTCGCCTTGTCGCTGTCGCTCAACCGCGCATCGTTCTTGAAATGGCCGAAATGCGGATCGGCATGCCATGGGGGCATGCGTCCAGTGCCAACCACTTCTTCGATCATGCTGGCCCAACCGGCGGCGTCTTCGTAACTGGTGAGCGTAAAGGGAGCGATCTGTCCCTGACGATGGCAGAAGACGCAGTTGTCGTTGAGGATCCGCGCCACCTGGTTCGAATAGGTGACGTCGCTGTGGGCCGCGGGCTTGCGATCGCGGCCGATCAAGCAGCCGCTGACCTCGGTCGTGGGCCGGCTGACCGTTTTGCCAGCCAGCACTTCGTCGAGCGCCGTGGCCAGGTCGCGACGCGTCGGTTCTTTGCGTTGATAGCCGGCGTCCTTCACCAGTCCGTATTGATCGTCAATCCGGCCGCGGTAGCGCACTATGCGCGAGGCATCCAGCACCACGATTTCGGGCGTGCGCGTGGCGCCGACCTGATCGGCCACCACCTGGTTCAGATCCTTGAGGATCGGGAACTCCAGGCCGTGTTGGCGGGCATAGGCCGCTATCTCGGTCGCCGCGTCCTGACGATTGGAGTCAATGCCCACGAACACGACGCCCCGCGACTGATAGTCGTTGGCCAGTTGGGCCAAGCGCGGCGCGTAGAGCTTGGCGAGCGGACATTCGGTGCCCAGGAACGCCAGCACGACCACCTTGCCGTTGGCGGCCTTGTCTAGTTCGAACGGCTGCCCGTGATAATCCTTGAGCGTGAACGACGCGACCTTGGTGGGGGCCGCATTTGGGGGTGCGGCAGTCGCGATCGACGGTAGCGCCAGCACGACCAATGCCAGCGAATGCCATGAGTGTCGCATGGAGTACCTCACGTCCTTCTAAAGAGACTAAAGGAATCGGAGGGCCGAACGCCGCGCCAGAAATCCCAGGACAACCGCCCAGGAAGTCGGCCTCCGCACGAATCGTAAACCAACCAGGCTTGGAGAACCATTGCAGCCGCGACCCCGGCCGGCAGGCCGTCGGGGTCGCACTTAGTGCCAGGATTCTGCCCGCAAGACACGCTTGAGTCCCACTAGGCTCGGGTCTCAAGTCTCAATTCGCCGGATCGATGAGAATATTGGGAGTGGGGATGCTGGCTTTCACCGGAGAATCCCCGCGGGCGGCATTCCGGCCCGATACTCTCGACGAAACCGCCATCGCTCAACGTCGAAGGTCGTCGTGCCGGTGCGGACTAGGTTACGCCGCCGCCGGCTCGTCGTCACGGGGATGCGTTTTTGGGAAGGTCAGTGAGACCAGCGCAAAGCCCGTGGCGGCCACGATCATTAATCCCACAAAGAACCAGTAGTAGCTGGCGCCGGGGAGCTTGCTCGTGCCGTCCGTTTTCTGAATAACCGTGTTGACGGCGGCCGTGACGACGTTGCCCAACGAGTTCGACAACAGCCAAATCGCCATCACCACCGACTTCATGTTCTTGGGGGCCACGGTGTAAGAGAATTCCAAGCCGGTGATCGAGACCATCACCTCGGCCGACGTGAGCACCACGTAGGCCAGCCCTTGCCAATAAATAGTCGGTGTTTCGCCGCGCTCGATCATCGTTTGGATCCACGCCGAGATGACGAATGCCAGGGCGGTAAGAAACAGGCCAATGGCGATCTTGCGTATCGGCGTCAAACGGAACACCCGATTCACTGCCGGATAGATGGCGTAAGAAAAGATCGGAATGAAGATCAATATCAGAATCGGGTTCAGCGTGTGTACCTGTTCAGAATGCCATTCGGTGCCAAAGGCATGCCGGTCCATCTTGTCGGCCTGCAAAATCCACTTTGTGCTGCTTTGATCGTATAGGGACCAAAAAATGGCCACGAATAGCGTGACAATCACGGGCGTGCGCAATGCACGCAAGCCTGCCGGCGTGATAGCCTCGCGAACAAAGTCCAGGCCGCCCGGCGGGGCATGCACGAACTTCTTTCGACCCATCCAGAAAATCAGAGTTGCCAATCCCATCAAAATGCCTGGCAAGCCGAAGGCGACGTGCGGTCCATGCTTATGCAGCAGCCAAGGTATAAGGATCGTCGAAAACGATGAGCCAAAGTTGATCGAGAAATAAAACCACGAATAGACGCGCTCCATCATGTGCGCGTTCCGCGGGCCAAACTGATCGCCCACGTTGGCCGACACGCACGGCTTAATCCCACCCGAGCCCAGGGCAATCAATCCCAATCCGACGGCCAACGCGACGCGTGGCGACAAGCCTAAGGCATTACCGGGCGCGGTTCCGCCGATGGAGAGTACCAGGTGCCCCAGGCAGTAGATAAGCGAGACCCAAAAGATCGTGCGGTATTTGCCCAGCAATCCGTCGGACAGTAATGCTCCGAGCATCGGGCAGAAATAGACGGCTGAATAGAACCAGGACGTATTGGCCGTGGCCTGATCCTCGGTCATGAGGTCCAAGCTGCCCGAGGCGTCCAGTAGGAACTTCGTCATGTACACGACCAGGATGGACCGCATGCCGTAGTAGCTGAATCGCTCCGCCATCTCGTTGCCGATGATGTACGGGACGCCGCTGGGCATCCGCTCGGTATCTTCCGGCACAGTGCGATATTGGGTCGACATCCTGGAACGTCCTAGTTGAATTCTGAGTCGCGGGATTGAGCGAAAAGGTTAAACAATTGTGGAGGGTCATGCGTTGCGAATCGGTCTGCAAACAGGCCGATTCCCAAACCTGAGCAGATCATGGCAGGCGGGCTAATCAGTCGTCAATCGGCAAATCGAGCATGCTCCATTCGGCTGCCAGTGGTGCGGTGATCGAGACCATCTCCTGGTTCATCGGATGACGAAACGTCAGGCTGCGGCCGTGCAATGCAATCGCTCGCAGCCGCTCGTCTTCGTGTACAGGGCCAAACAGTCGGTCCGAACCGTAGAGTGTATCCCCTAATACGGCATGTCCTCGCGCGCTTGTTTGGATGCGAATCTGATGCGTGCGGCCGGTCTCGAGCTCGATCGCCAACCACGTGCCCCACGGGCGAGTCGCCAGCACGCGATAGTGCAGCACGGCTTCGCGCCCTTCGGGGTGATCGGCGGCCACCAACTCGGCGCGTGGCTCGCCCGGCACCTTGCGCACGTAGTCGGTCCAGGTGCCCGAGGCCGGAGTGACGTCGCCGGCGACGCAGGCCCAGTAAATCTTTTTTATTAAGCGCCCTTCGAATTGTTCGCTCAAGCGTCGCGCGGCCCGGGCGTGCCGCGCAAATACCATCGCGCCCGACACCGGCCGATCCATGCGATGGGGCACGCCGAGATAGACGTTGCCTGGTTTCTGATCGCGCGATTTGATCCAGGACTTGATGCGCGCTTCGAGGCTGTCGATGCCGGGGGGCGCTTGCGTCAGCAGGCCGGCCGGCTTGCGGACCACAAGGACCGGTCCCAGTTCGTATAGAAGCTGCACCTGCGCGTCGATCATCGGGCCCAGTGTAGCAGGGGCTCTTTGACTGGTCAGGGAGTCATGACGGACAGAACCAGCAAGACTAGCCCCGTGTGGTGACAACTGTCGCGAGCGGTGCCGCCCCCCCTTTGGCCAGGGGGCGATTGGCGGATTACAATTATCTGGTAAGCCAAGCGGCGCTTCGGCCAGGCCCCTCGC
This sequence comes from Pirellulales bacterium, assembly GCA_036490175.1. NCBI lineage: Bacteria > Pseudomonadati > Planctomycetota > Planctomycetia > Pirellulales > Pirellulales bacterium. Next base: position 68,172 of record DASXEJ010000343.1, read on the forward strand.
CCGAATTTTCGCCCTGCACGTGCGTTAAGGACCTTTCATGCGTATTGCCGTAGCTCTCTGGCTGGGAGTGTTGGCGTGTCTCGCGCCGGCCACCGCGTGGGCTGATGGAAATCGGCTGACTTATCTGGATTCGACCGATCCGTACTACGCGTCGCGCGATCTGCCGGTTTTGGCCACACCGCAATGGGTGGGCGAGCCAGGGGTCGAGGCCGTGGTCGTGTTGGCCATCGACGACATGCGCGGCCACGAAAAGTGGGAAGCCTTCCTGCGTCCCATCCTCGAACGGCTCAAGCAGATCGAAGGTCGCGCTCCGCTGAGCATCATGACCAACCAGATCAAGCAGGACGAGCCGCACTTGCAGCGCTGGCTGGCGGAAGGCGTGAGCCTGGAGACGCACACAGACACGCACCCTTGCCCGCTGCTGGCCGGCGGCGATCTGGAAAAGGCGAAGGGAGACTACGATCGTTGCGTCGATCTGCTAGCGAGCGTGCCACGCAATAAGCCGGTCGCGTTCCGCATGCCGTGCTGCGATTCGTTGAATACTCCCAGCCCACGGTTCTTTGCCGAGATATTCAATCGCAGGACGCCGGCGGGGAATTACCTGGCGATCGACTCCTCGGTTTTTCAGCTCTTTACGCCGGCGGACCCGCGCTTGCCGCGCGAGGCCGTGTTAGACGCTCAGGGGCACGAGCGTTTTCGCCGCTACCTGCCGACAGATCGCACATTTGTAAATCGGATCGACGATTATCCATATCCTTATGTGATCGGTCGCCTGTGCTGGGAGTTTCCTTGCGTCGTCCCCAGCGACTGGTCGGCCCAACATCTGCAAAGGCCGAACAATCCGCAGACGGTGGCCGATTGGCAAGCGGCGCTCGACGCCACGGTTGTCAAACAGGGAACATTTACGCTGGTGTTCCATCCTCACCAATGGATTCGCAGCGAACAGGTCATCGAATTGATCGACTACGCGGTGACAAAGTATGGTCGCCGGGTGAAGTTTCTCAATTTTCGCGAGGCACTCGCACGGTTGGAAAAAAACGTGTTGGGGGGGCAGGCTTTGCGCGCCCCTGATGGCGCCGACAACGGCGCACGGCTGTTGGATCTCGACCAGGACGGGTATCTCGACGCGGTCATCGGCAACGAGCGCCTAAAGCAAACGCGCGTCTGGTCCACCGACAAAAAGGCGTGGCAGGTCGGCGAATTCCCAGCCATGCTGGTCGAAGTCGATAAGCAGGGGGGCCATCGCGACGCCGGTGCTCGCTTTGGCGTGGTGCGCGCCGGGGGCGCGGCATCGATGCTGATCGCCAACGAAAGCGTTCGTCACGCCTGGACGTTCCGCGACGGAAGCTGGCAAAAGGACGACGATTTGTTGGCCGGGTTGCCCTTGGTGAGCGGCCCCGTGGCTACGAGCGCCGGTGGCCGCGACCGGGGCGTGCGGCTGCGCGATCTCGATCGCGACGGCACGTGCGAACTGTTGCTCTCGAACGACACGCAGCAGGCAATCTTTGCGTTCGATGAAGAACAGAGCGCTTGGCAGCGGCCCGCGTCGTCACCCCGGCTGCCCCATTTTACTTCGATCGTCGACGCTGCGGGCCGCGACGCGGGCCTGCGCTTCGTCGACGTCGACGAAGATTCGTACGACGATATCGTCTTCTCCAATGATGTGCATTACTCAGTGCATTTGTTCCGCCCAGGATCAATCGATTGGCATCATGTCGTTCAAGGCAATCGTACCGGCGCGGCCGGCGAGGTGCCGCGCATCGTTCACGACGGCACCAACAATGGGGCCTGGTTCGCCGCACGCCATATGTGGGTCATCAACGAATCGACCGACAAGCTCAAGGACCTGGTCGACCGGCGCTCGTTCGCCGAGTGGCTAATGGATGTCGAGCCCCAGGCTAAGCCGCCGGCTGCTTCGCTGCGGTCGATGCGGGTGCGCCCTGGCTTTACGGTCGACCTGGCCGCGGCCGAACCGCTGGTGGTCGATCCCGTGGCATTCGACTGGGGGCCTGACGGCCGTATGTGGGTCGCCGAGATGGTCGACTATCCGTCAGGCTTGGATAAAGATGGCAAGCCGGCCGGTCATGTTAAGTGCCTGGAAGACACCGACGGCGATGGCCGTTATGACCGAGCTACGGTGTTTCTCGACGGCGTGGCCTTTCCCAATAGCGTCAAGGTATGGCGCAAGGGAATCCTCGTCACAGCTGCGCCCGACATTATCTATGCCGAGGATACCGACGGAGACGGCCGCGCCGATGTGCGCGAAATTCTGTTCCACGGGTTCGGCGAGGGGAACCAGCAGCATCGCGTGAATGGGCTGACGTTCGGGCTCGACAATTGGCTGCACTGCGCCAACGGCGACAGTGGCGGACAGATCGAATCGACCAAGACCGGCGACAAGATCCCGCTCAGCTTCCGCGATTTCCGCATTCAGCCCGACACTGGCGCGCTCGATTTGCTGCTTGGTCAGTCGCAATTCACGCGAGTTCGCGACGATTGGGGCAACTGGTTCGGGTCCAGCAATAGCGAGCCCATGTATCAGTTCGTGCTCGACGATCGATATCTGCGGCGGAACCGTTTCTTGGCGGCGCCCAACGCGCGGTTGGATGTATCGATCGCACCGGGCGCGGCACCGGTATTCCCGCTCAGCAGGACCATGCCGCGATTCAACGATTTCAACGTAGTAAACCGCTTCACGTCGGCCTGCGGGGCGATGGTCTATCGCGACGATTTGTTCGGCCCGGGATTTGTCGGCAACGCCTACGTTAGCGAACCAGTCCACAATCTCGTGCATCGCGAGGTAATGACGCGCGAGGAAGTTCGCTTTGTCAGCCGCCGTGCGGATGACGAGCAACAGTCCGAGTTTCTGGCGTCGAGCGATAATTGGTGTCGGCCCACCATGCTGCGCACAGGGCCTGACGGCGCGCTATGGGTAGCCGACATGTATCGCGCCGTGATCGAGCATCCGGAATACATTCCCGATGAGTGGCGGAAGCGACTCGACCTGCGAGCTGGCGATACCATGGGGCGCATTTATCGCGTCTATCCCGTCGGGACGCCGCCGCGGCCCATCGCACGGCTCGACAAGCTCGACACGGCCGGCCTGGTCGCGGCGCTCGATAGTCCCAACGGCTGGCAGCGCGACATGGCGCAACAGATGCTCGTGTGGCGCGCCGACGCGGCGGCCGTGCCGCGATTGAAGCAAACCGTGCAAACGTCGGCTCGCGCGCTGGCGCGCTTGCACGCGCTGTGTACGCTTGATGGACTATCGGCCATTGACGAGGCAACGCTGCTCGTCGGCCTGCGCGACGGTGAAGGGGGCGTGCGCCGCCACGCGCTTCGCCTGTCAGAGCCGTGGCTGGCTCGCTCGACTGCGGTGGCCGACGCCGCATTGCGTCTTACCGACGACTCGGACGCGCAAGTTCGCCTGCAACTAGGTTATAGCCTGGGAGAATGGCGCGATCGGCGCGCGGGCGAAGCCCTGGGCAAGATGGCCGTGGCGAACGTCGACGATCCGTACATCTCGGCTGCCATCCTCAGTTCGGTAGGACGCGAGCAGCTCGACGGCGTGGTCACCGCCGTTTTGGCGGCAACCACCGGCCAAGAACATCTGGCCGAGCTGTTCGAGAAGTTGCTGGCCATGGCCACGGCGTTCGACGATGCCAGGGCACTCGTACGGTTACTGTCGGCAGTGGCGGAGCCGCGTGATGGGCAATATGCCACGTGGCAGGTCGCCGCGTTATCAGGTCTGCTCGATACGCTCGATCGGCGCAATTCTGGCCTGGCGAAATTTCGCGCCAAGTCAGACGAAGCTCTCAATGCAGGGTTGGATCGCCTGACGCCGATGTTCGTTTGGGCCCGTGCGATCGTGAAAGATGACAGCGGCGCGGACGAAAAACGCATCGTAGCTCTTGGCCTGCTCGGTCGTGGCACTGACCAGCAGCAAGCGGACATCGAGCTGATGGCCGCGTTATTGGTACCGAGATATTCAGCCGAATTGCAGACTGCCGCGATCGCGGCGCTGGCACAATTGGATGACGCGCGCGTACCAGGCGTTTTGCTCGCCCGTTGGAAGGGTTTTGGCGCCGACTTGCGCGGGCAGGTGCTCGACAGCTTGCTGCGGCGCGAAGCGTGGATCAACGCCCTGCTCGACGAGATCGAAAGCGGCCGTATCGGCGCGGGCGAGATCGACGCCGCCCGGCGACAACGGCTGGTCGAATACCGCGACAAGGCGATTCACGCCCGCACAGAAAAGCTGCTGGCCTCGTCCAGCCACTCGAACAGGCAAGCCGTTATCGAGGAATATCGCGCGGCGCTCGGCACGGCAGGCAATAGCGAGCGTGGCAAAGCCGTGTTCAAGAAGAGTTGCTCGGTCTGTCATCGCCTGGGCGAAGTAGGTAATGCCGTCGGCCCGGATCTTGCCGCGCTCACGGATAAATCGAGCGAGGCCCTGCTCGTGGCCATTCTAGACCCGAACCGTGCCGTCGAAAGCAAATTCGTCAACTACACCGCTGTTACATCCGCCGGCTTGACCTATACGGGCATGATCTCAGCCGAAACTGGTGCAAGCATCACGCTCGTCGGTCAGGAAGGGAAACAAACCACGATTCTGCGCGCGGATCTCGACGAGTTGGCCAGCAGTGGCCGGTCGCTGATGCCCGAGGGCTTGGAGAAGGATGTCAGCCCGAGCGATTTCGCTGATCTGATGGCCTACCTGTCGACGACGCGTCCGCCGCGCCGCGTGTTCGATGGCAACGAGCCGAAGCTGGTCGAGCCGGAAGATTTCCGCGGCGAGTTCTGGTTGCTGGCCAGCGATTGTGAAATCTATGGCGACACGCTGGCCTATGAGCCGGTATATCGCAATCTCGGCATGTGGGGTAGCGCTAGCGATCATGCGGTGTGGAATTTCGAAGTCGTGAAGAAAGGCAAATACGTCGTCCGCATCGACTACGCCTGCGACGACTCGGTAGCCGGCAACAGCTATGAGCTGGTGGTAGGAGATACGGTCTTCGGCGGCAAGGTGCCCGGCACCGGCAATTGGGATAGCTACCGGCAGCTCACGCTGGGCCGCGCCACGCTCAAGCCCGGACGCTATCAGGCCGTGCTGCGACCCACGGGCAAGATCGACGGATCCTTGATGGACCTGAAGAGCGTGCGGATCACGCCCATCCGCGGGGAGTGAAACTTTTGGTGGAATCGCGCGACATGACTGAAAATGTGCCGCGGCTCGCTCGCGTGTCCTGCCGGATCATCGCAATTGCCGTCATCATCTCCTTTCGCGCGTCCATCGGCGCGGCCGAGCCGGCACGTATTGCAGAGTCGGGCAGCCAGAATCCGCACGCCGGGAATCTCGCCGCTGAATTAGACGAAGCCGAGGATGAAAACGGCCCACTGGTTTTGCCAGCCGGGTTGCGTGCCGAATACACGGCCGCTACGAAAACCGTAACGCGTATCGACACGGCCTTGCGATTCTCCTGGAAGGACGAGCCGGCCGACCCGCGGCTGCTGCTTGGCGATTTCACCGCGCGTTGGACGGGCAAGTTGCTGGTCGTCGCACCGGGAGTTCATACATTCCATTTGTTTGTGGCCGGCGGCGAAGCTCGTTTGACGCTCGATGGCAAGCTGCTCATCGAGCGTGACGTCGCCGAACCGCAGTGGCTCGACACTGCTGCGCTCGACTTGGATTATGGACACCACACGATCGAGATAACATTCAGTCGGCATGGCCTCGCGGCACAGCTTGGCCTGTATTGGTCGGGCGCGCGGTTCCAGTTAGAGCGAATTCCCGAGCGATATTTGTTTCACGATCCGCAGCCCTCGGCCGACGAGCAATTCACCCAGGGACGCCGTCTGGCGCGAGGGCTGCGCTGCGCCAACTGTCATGAACTGCCCGACGTGATGCCGGCTCCCTTGGCTCCCTCGCTGGAAAGACTGGCGGGCAATATTTCGCGTGCCAGGCTCATGGATTGGATCGGCGGTCGCCGGGCACACCCGTCGGCCGATTCCGGTAAGAAGTCGACGCGCGATCCCGACCAGGCCGACGTCCATGCGAAACAATCTGCACACGGTGCCGTTGCGGCCGGAATCGCTGCGCAGGAAATAGACGACGTTAAGTTTCGCATGCCCGGCTTGGGACTGAGCCGCGAAGAGGCGCGCCATATCGTGGCCTTTTTGCTTGACGAGAAGGCTGTCACTGCTGGCGTTGATCCTGCGCACAATAGCGCCCAAAAAGGCGCAGAAGACGGTTCCGAGAACACGGCCGATGCCCAGGCGGGCGAGCAGCTGTTCAATTCGTTGGGGTGCCTGGCGTGCCATGTGATGGGCGACCTGGGATCGCCACGCCTGGCTGGCGGCGGCGATCTATCAACGGTCGGTGGCAAACGACCGCCTGACTTTTTCACGCGGTGGCTTGCCGACCCGGCGCAGTCGAACCCTGCCCATCGGATGCCTGTGTTTCCGCTCGACGATGATGAGCGCCGGGATCTGGCGGCCTATCTGGCGGCGCGCGTCGACGAGCAGCCGGGCAAGCCACCGCCGAATGACGAAATCGAGGAAAACCAGGACGGTGACGTGCAGCGGGGCGTTCAACTTGTCACGGCCCATCATTGCGGCGCCTGCCACGCACTGCCTGCCGCGCCAGGCGCGAAACCTGCCGCTTTAGCCGCGCCGCAGCGGCGGCGTTTGCCGAAACAAACCGATTGGAACCGTAGCTGCCTCGGCGAGCCTGACGTCGCGCATGCCCGGCCCGGCTATCGGCTTCGTCCCGAACAGCGTGAGGCTATTATCGCCTACCTGAGCGAAATGTCGCACGATGCTGCGCCGCGACACGACGACGGGCGCGATCCTACCTCCAATCACCCGTTCGATGGCGCGCGGATCTTTGCCGAACGTAACTGCACGGGCTGTCATAGTCGTGGTTTGGCGCCGGGTATTGCCGAGCGATTGCCCGCGGTTGCCGCAGCGCATCCTGAACTGGCACGCGCCCTGGCAGCGCTGGCACCCCCTTCGCTCGACGATATCGGCGACAAACTCGAGCGTGCCGCCATTCTGCAGGCTGTGACAACGACGGTGCCGCCACGCCGCCCATGGCTCAAAATCCGCATGCCGCGATTTGCATTCGTCGCGGGCGAGGTCGAAGCCCTTGCTGATTGGTTGATCGCAGCCGATCGTTTGCCCGAGCACGGTATGCCCGCGCGTGGCAGCTTTGCCGAACGGCCGCTCGATGATGAGTCGTTATCGGTCGCCGGACGTCGCCTGGTTACGTCCGAAGGATTTGGCTGCGCGAGCTGTCACCAGATTGGCAAGTCGATTCCCAAGCAAGACAATCTGGCCGCGCTGGGGACTGATCTTTCGCTGGTCGGGCAACGGATACGTCGCGCCTGGTTTGATCGCTGGGTGCGCAATCCCGCGAGGATTGTGCCTCGCATGGAAATGCCGGCAATCGAGATTCCTGTACCCGGCGTGCTTGACGATGCGCTGGCCGATCAACTTGCCGCGGTCTGGCATGTCTTGAATCGTCCCGGCTTTACGCCCCCTGCGGCCGGCGCGCTGCGCGTGGTGCGCACGCGCAATATGTCTGACGAGCCAGAGCCTGCGGCCGTGCTGACCGATGTATTGCGCGTCGACAAGCGGGCCTTCGTGCGGCCGCTGGTGCTTGGGCTGCCGAATCGTCACTCCGTTTTGTTCGATTGCGAAGAGAACCGGCTGGCCGGCTGGTGGTTGGGTGACGTTGCCCGCGAACGGACCGAGGGAAAGCGTTGGTTTTGGGAGCCAGGGGGTACGCACGTGCTGGCGATTGCGTCGCGCGGCGCGAGCGAACTCACCATCCGACAGTCAGGTCGAGTTAGGGATCCGATTCGCTCTAGACAGTGCGCGGCCGAACTGGATGCGTGGCGGCATGTGCCAGGTGGTGTGGCGTTTGATTATCGGTTGGCATTCGATTCGGCCGGCGAAGGTCACCGCTGCGAACTGCACGTGACACAAACGGTAAATGCCATTCCAGCCAATACGCCGAACGTGCGGAACGGATTCCGTCGTCGCATTGAGATCCAGCGCGCGCCTGCGGACGTCGAGATTCAATGGCGGCTGTTGCTAGCGGACGTGGCGGGTCGAATCCTGGGACAGTCCTTCACGACAACGGATGGCGCAGCAGGTCAGGTAACGGTGCGGTTGGTCGAACCGGCGGCCGCGCTGGCGGTTGAGGCGGGATCGCCGGTGGCGCGTCTGGTGGCGAACCGTGACGCGAAGGTGATCATTTTCAAAGCGGAATATACAAGCGAGGTTGCGGCCGATCGTTATCCGACGCGATTGCCCGCACCCGCGGCGCGCCCTGCGGTGCAACTGGCGTGCGTGCCGGGCTTCGACGGAATAAGGTTACCGCTGCCCATCACCGAGATGCCCACCGGTTTTGCCTGGCGGCGCGACGGCACGCTCATGTTCGCCTCGCTCAAGGGGCAAGTTTGGTTGGCGCCCGACAGCGACGGCGACGGATTGCCCGACGGCTTGCGGCCTCTTTCCGATGAATTGGCGGCGCCCTATGGGCTGGCCGATCGCGGCGATGCCGTCGACGTCATCAATAAGAACGGCCTACTGCGGCTATCGGAATTCGATGCCCAAGGATATGCGCAGCGTACCGAAGTCGTGGCCGACGGGTGGGGGCATACCGAGGACTATCACGATTGGGCCGTGGGGCTGGTCGGCGACGGTGCCGATGGGTATTACGTCGCGCTGCCATGCCGACAGAATCAACGTAGCGATGCGTCGGCCTTGATGCGCGGTCAAGGATTGCACCTGCTGCCGCGCACGCCGACGTCCGATGATCCACGCCGCTATGCGGTCGAGCCCTTCTGCGCGGGTTTGCGCTTTCCCATGGGTTTGGCCATCAATCGCGCGGGCGCACTGTTCGCCACCGACAACCAAGGAAACTACAACCCGTTTAACGAACTGAACCACCTGGTGCCGGGCGCGCATTATGGTTTCTTCCACAAGAGTGAAAGCCACGCCGCCGCGCCCGAGCGCCGCGATCCGGCCGTCGAGATTCCTCACCCCTGGACCCGCAGCGTCAACGGCATTTGTTTTCTGGAAACGCCTGCCGCGTTGCGCGCACAATCTGGAAAAGACATGTTCGGGCCGTGGGAGGGGCATCTGGTCGGTTGCGAGTACGACACGCGACGTCTGGTCCGCATGAGCCTCGAGATGGTCGGCACGACGTACCAGGGAGCCGTCTATCCACTCAGTATCGAGCCGGCCGAAGGCGCCGACACGTTCGAGGGTCCCATTGCGTGCGCGATTGCGCCGGATGGGTCGTTGTATGTCGGCAACATGCGTGACAGTGGTTGGGGCGCCGGCCAGAACACGGGTTCGATCGTTCGGCTGCGCCCCCACGGGCCACTTCCTGGCGGCATCGCGGTAGTGCGTGCCGCGGCCGACGGATTTACCATTCAATTTGCCGCGCCAGTCGTGCAGCAGGCCGCCGCGAAGCCGGCCAACTACTCGGTTGTCTCGTATCGGCGCATCCCGACGGCGGACTATGGCGGACCGGACATCGATCGCCAGGATTTGCGCGTTCGCGCCGTGAATCTATCCGCAGATGGACAGAGCGCGAGAATCGAAGTCGACCCGCTGCGTGCTGGCTTCGTTTACGAAATTCGCGTCAAGAATCTCGCACCGCCGGGGGAACCGTTCTTTCCGGCCGAGGCGTATTACACGTTACGAGCCGTGCCGAACGGAGGGGATTCGCAGTAGTCAGTATTGACTAAGTGGTCGCCAGCTGGCGAAGGAATTTTGCTTGAAGAGTTCTGCGGAAGTTGTCGCTGGCATCGGTCGGGATACAAGCGACCCTGTGATGCGAGAGCGTGCGGCGCGGTGTGCTTGCGAGAATCTTGCAGGTAACCGAGAATCAGCGGCGCGAACACGCCACCGAACACCTCGTCTGAGATCCGCGAGCCACGGTTATGGATTTGCCCGGACTGAATAGCCTGCCCGAGGCGTTTCGTGAACCACTGCGGCATTACGCCGAGCGGCTAAGTGATTTTGGCAGCCCACACGTATTGGGCCTGACCTTGTATGGGGCGATTGCCGGGCCGGGTTTTGATGCCAGCGTACACACGATTCGCAATGTTCTCTTCATCGACGCCGTGGGGCTGGGCATCCTGCGAAAAATTTCTACCGAAGGATACCGCTTCGGCCGCAATTACATCACGGCCCCGCTGGTGACGACGCCGGAATTCCTGCAAGCGTCGCTCGATACATTTCCGCTGGAGCTGATCGAGGTGCAAGAGCGGCGGCTGGTGCTGTTTGGCGAAGACTATTTCGCTAGCATCGCGCCGGAAGCGGCGCACGTGCGTCTGCAATGCGAGCGCGAGTTGAAAGTGCTGGCCGTCGGCATGCGGCAGGCCGTGGTGGCCGACGGCGCGAGCGAGGCCGCGTTGCGGCGCGCCGCGACGCCCACGATTTACAGCGTGCTGCGCGTATTGCGGGGGCTGCTCTGGTTGAAGAACCGCCGCGAACCGTTGCAGGCTACCGCCGTGCTGGTCGAAGTCGAGAATCTGGCCGGGCGGCACCTGCCCGGGATTCGCCAGGCGTTCGAAGCGCCGGCCTCGATCGATTGGTTGGTCTTTGAAAAACTGTACGACGATATCGAGGCTCTGGGACATCTTTCCGATGGCTGGTAGGCCGACCGCGAGCAACGTGCTATGCGTGGCACTGATCGCCGTGGCCTTGGCCGCGCATGCGCGGGCCGAGGTTACGGTGCGCGATCCTGGCACGCGCATCGTAGACGAGGCCCACGTCATCGACGCGGACACGAAGCAAAAGCTGGAAGGATATCTCGAAGAGCTCGAACAAAAAACCACGGCACAGGTGAAAGTGCTGACCGTGCACAATGACGACGGCGAAGATATCGCGTCGTTTGCTCAGCGACACTTCGACCTGTGGAAGCTGGGACAGAAGGGCAAGGACAACGGTGTTTTGATTGCCCTGGACGTAGACGACCACAAGGTCAGCATCTTGACCGGCTATGGCGTCGAAGGGGACCTGCCGGATTCTTTTTGTGGCACCTTGCGACGAAAGATCACCGATCAATACTTCCGCGGCGGCCAATATGCCGAAGGCCTGTTGCAGATGGCCGTTGCCATCGCCAACAAGATTGCCGACGATCAACACGTCAAGCTGCTGGGCGTGCCCGATATTCGGCATGAAGTGCCCGACGAGACCAGCTACGCGGCGCTGTTCATGCTGCTGTTCTTCGCCGCGGTCTTGATGTACCTGCTCTATTCCACGATGCAGCGCGAACGCCACCGCCAGGTGTGGCGTGGCGACCTGACCGATATCTCGTACTGGGGACGCGTGTTGGGAGATATCTTCGCCAGCGGCGGCGGCTCGACCTGGAGCAGTGGTTCGGGCGGCGGATTTGGTGGCGGCGGAGGAGGGGGTGGAGGATCCTTCGGCGGCGGGGGCAGCTCAGGCGGCGGTGGCAGCAGCGGTGGATGGTGAGTTAAGATCGAGCTTGCCGTGTCTCCCCGCAGGGGCCACATGCCTCGTCCGCTGCGCTTGAATGGTGGAGGAAACGTGATGAATCGCCGCCGATTCCTGAAAGCTGTGTCGCAGTCGACGGTTTCCCTCGCCTGCATTCCCTACGCACGGAGTTTCGCCGCGGAATCAGGGCCCTCCCAGATCAAGAGTCCTGTCGTCGATGCACACATGCACGTGTGGATCAACGATCCCGGCCGCTTTCCTTTTGCCCATCCCTATCAGCGTGACTATCAACCGCCCGACGCGCCCGGCACTGTTGACGTGTTGCTGGCCGACATGGACGCCAACGCAGTCACACATGCTGTGCTGGTGCAAACAATCTGCCACGGCTGGGATAATCGCTACACGGCGCATTGCGTGCGCGCCTGTCCTACGCGGCTGCGTGGTCATGGTCTAATTGATCCGGTCGATCCTCACGTGGCCGATAAATTGAGTTACTGGATGTCCGAGCAGGGCCTATCGGGCATGCGCTTCAGCCCGATCTACTACAAAGGCAAAGACGACTGGATGACGTCGCAGGCGCATGTCCGTTTGTGGAAAAAAGCGACCGAATTGGGCGCGATCTTCAACTTCTTTGTCGCCACCGATCAGCTGCCCAAGCTGGCAATGATGATCGAGCAATTTCCGGCCGTGCCGGTGGTGATCGATCATCTCAGTCAGATCGATTTGGGCGCTGCGGATCCGCTGCCCGAGATGAAGAAGCTGCTGGCGCTGGCGCGGTATCCCAACGTGCGGGTCAAAGTCTCGGAGCTGACGTCCGTCTCCAAATCGCACGAGTATCCGTTTGCCGATGCGCTGCCGTGGGTGCGGATGGTCTACGATGCTTTCGGGCCATCGCGTTTGCTGTGGGGCACCGGCTATCCAGGTCCGGCTCGCGCCTTCTACAAACGGCCCACATTGGCCGACGAGCTGACGTTAGTACGCGAGAAGATTCCCTTCTTCACCGCCGAAGATCAGCAAAAAATTCTTGGCGAGAACGCCGCCGCGATATGGAAGCTAACCGCCTGATGGGCGGCTTTGCCGTTTCTATGGATAGCCGTCGGAATCCTCCGCCGCGGCGAACTTTGGCAATGGTCAAACAGGCAGTCCGAGTGCCGTGCGACCGCGGTCGGTCAGTCGGGCCGACGTCCAGGCCGGTTCCCAGGTGAAGTCGACGATCACGTCGCGCACGCCTGGCAGTTTTTGCACGCGTTCGCGGATCCCTTCCTCGACGCGGCCGCCCCCTTGGAAAACAAAGAACTGGTACACCGGCCGGCCCCGATGGGGCATCGTCAGCACGATGCGTACGACGCCGTTGCGCACGCCGACGTCGTAAACGTAGCCCTTGTCCACGATGTTGGCGTCGATGGCGTACAGTTGTTCGTCGCGCACCTCGGCCAGCGCCTTCCAGATGGCCGGTTTAAGCGCGGCTGTGTCTGCCGTCTCGCCGGGGCGCGCCAGGGCACGCGGGTTCGCCGTCGCGCCCTTGAATGCCGTCGGCATTTCGCCGCGCACGGCCAGCGGATTAAGCAACCGGTGACGCGTCTCTTGGATTTTTGTCGCGGCATCCTGCTCGGGATAGGGTGACATCAGGTAGGCATTCTGCTGTCGGATCGACGCGCCGGTCGTCATGTGTGCCTTGCCGGCCGGATAGCGGCTCCATAATTGGCCGTGGCCGGCATAGTGCAAAGTCGGCACACCGCCGTGCGGCAGCGATGCGAGCCCTGCAGCCTCGTGTACCAGTCGCAGCGCGATGAAGGAATCGCGACTGGTGCGATTCATGAATCCCACGCCCCACAACGCATCGACCTGGTCTGGCGGGACCGTACCTTCGTGCAGCCGGCCCGACGAGTCGATCCACACGCTGTCTGTAAAGGAATACCCGGAAAACACCCACTCGTCGTCGCGGGTGGCCTCGATGTCGAAATCCTGCACCATGTCCATCCGACCCTGCTTCAGGAAATAAGGTGCGCGAGCGTAAAACGTGTATTTGATGTCCATATGCATGCGGCTGGGTGTGAACAGCGGGTGCATGGGGCTGGCAGGAAAACCCCAGCGGCGAACCTGCACGCACAACGGACCGCGGACGACTTCATAATTAGGACAGGCAGGCCAGTTGCGCATGCGCAATTTCTGAAAGTTGCCCTGGTCGACGTAGTCGTGCCCCCAATCGATGTCGGGCGGCTCGCCATGTCCTTTGCCGCCGGCGTACAGTTCCAGCCCATGCTCGCGCGCATAAGTAAGCCGTTCGAGCTGACCGGTCTGGCGCGAGAGGCGGGCCAGGTAATGACGGTTCGCAATGTCCAATCCGTACCCCTCGCCTGTCACGCGTAGATCGCTGGCGTAATCGGGTAACTCGGCCTGGGTGTTGCCGTGCAAAATCAGGTACGGAGCCGCGTCGTGGGACGCCACATCGGCCAGAAAAACGAGTCGCACCTGCCGCTCGCCCCCGAGTCGCTTTTCGGCATACACTTGGCTGGACACTTCGCGGAGCTTCTTGTCTTCCGCATCCCACTGCGCCACGCGCACTTCGCGTGCCGGATCGACGCATTGATCAGCCGGAAAGGCAACGCTCAGATCCACAGGCTCTGCCGCGCGGGCGATGCCGACGGTTTCGAACAGCGTCAGCGGTTTGCAGTACGACCAACCGCGCGCCCAGGCCGCCACGGCCGGCGGCAACTGGCTGACGGGGACGGACGAGGAGGCTGGCAGCTGCGGCTCGCCCTCGGCAGCCTGCGTTTGCCGCTCGAAGTCGAGCGTCTCTTTGATCGAAGCCGCCAGCGACATGGCCACATCGAGCTTGCCTGCCTTGTAGGCGGCTTCCAGCAGTTGCAGCTTGCGGGCGACGGTGTCGGTGTGATCGCTGTACTGAATGTTGGTCATGAAAGTCCTTTGCGAGCACGTCGGTGATTCGCTCTTGACGCTGTGGGGTGCCACGAGCGCGCCTGCTGTTAACAGTCCAGCGCGGACAGTGCATCGCGCGCGAGCGAAGCTAGGCGAGCGTCGCTGTTGCTTGCGGCCGCATCCAAAGCCGCACGTGCCGTGGTGGCGGGCCGACCGATCTTACCCAAGGCCCAGGCGGCCCGCTGCCGAACGGCCATCGCCGGATGTTTTTCGAGTGCCGTGATCAGCGCAGGCACGGCCGGCGCGGCAGCGGCCTCGGCGCGGCCCAATAACGTGGCCGCCCAATACGCCACTTCGAGCGATGGTCGCGCGAGCAATGAGGCCAATGTTGCCACATCCGACGACGACGGCGGCCCAAGATCCTCCAATGCTGCCACGGCCGGCTCGCGCGTTTGCTCATCACCACAGGCCGCGACCAGGGCTACGGCAGCCGGCCGCGCGTCGGACCCCAGGCGAGACAACTCTTCGGCAGCCGACTGTCGTTGGGCCGCATCGCCCGACTCGAGCGACGCGACCAGTTTGGCAACATCCGACATCGACGGCTTCTCCCAGGGGCGAGTATGCAAACGATGAAACGTCTGGATTCTAGCTGTCGTGCTAAGACCAGTCACGCGTCCGCCGAGGACGCTAGAGCCGATTTGTCCCACTGGTGAAAATCGCCACGGGGAAGCCGGTCGAGTGCCGACGTTCGAGAGAAGGCAAAGCCGCCTTAGATATGGCGGACGATCCGCGCCGGCAAGGTGAGCAGCGCTTCGAGCGTCTCGAACAGCGCCTCGAAGGTGAGGCCGATCAGCCGCAAGGGGAGCAGCACCAACCACACGATCGGGTACAGAAACAGCACCAGAATCGCCAGCGGCCAGCAGAACACAAAGAGCAGACACCACACGAAGAAGGTGAACATCAGTCCCACCGATTCCAATGAATTGGCTTGCCCCACCATTGTTATTCGCCACCCAGGCCTGGATATTGGGCAGGCCTGGTCGCTCTTTCAGGAAAAGGTGCCTCAGGCCGGCCGTTTTTGGCTGGTAGCGATGTGCCGCTGGTCTGTCGACAGCAGTGCGGCCGGCAACTACGATAAAAAGTTTCGGCTCCGGCCCGCAGGCCAGAGCAGGCCGTGGGGGGCCAGTTGGACGCGACGTCGCAATTCTGAGCGCGTTGATCAGTCCTATCGGCGAACGGGGGAGAGCCCGCGTGAAAACGGCGGATATCGAGCAGCGGACGTCACGAAACATCTTCTGGCTGGCGTCGTTGATGTTCTGCCTCTCCGGCGGGACCGGCCTGGCCTATCAGGTCATTTGGTTCAAACGCTTTGCCCACGTGTGGGGCAGCTCCAGCCTGGCGTTTGCCGCCGTCGGGGGCTCGTTCTTGTTCGGGCTGGGTGTGGGGGCGTATCTGCTGGGGCGCTATGCCGACCGTGTCTTGCGACCGCTGCGCTGGTATGGATGTTGCGAGCTGGCGATCGGCGCGCTGGCCATCGTGATTCCGCTGCAGATTCAATTTCTGGTCGAACAATCGGCCGGATTCTATTGGCGACTTCCGGGCGATCCGCTGCTGCGGTTCTTGCTGCAATTTGTGGTGACGTTATTGGTCGTGGGCCCTCCCTGCGTGTTGATGGGGGGCACGCTCCCGCTGTTGATTCGTGAACTGACGGCCCGCGACGGCCGCCTGGATCAGGCCACGGGCTGGCTATACGCAATCAATACGTTCGGCGCGGCGGCCGGCTGTTTTCTGACAGGGTTCTGGCTGCTGCCGCAGCATGGGCTGGTTGTTGCCAACTACCTGGCGGCGGCAGTCAATATTTCGATCGGCGCCGTGGCGGTCTACCTGACTCAACGCGTGACGCAGCCGCAGCGCAAGTCGGCCCCGACAGCACGCGTGCCGACCGCGGCGGCCATCTCGCCGGCGATCGATGTATCAGCGCCGGGTCTGTCGTTATTGGGCTTGTACGTAGCCGTGACACTATCAGGCTTGGGGGCTCTTATTCTCGAGATGACCTGGAGCCGGCAGCTGGCGCTGCTGCTGGGCGGTTCGGCATATACCTACAGCGCAACGTTGTTCGTGGTGCTGATAGGCATCGCCGTCGGCAGCCTAACGTTCCATTTATTCCTGAGACGTTATGCGTTCAATCCCTGGTTGCCCGTGATTGTGATCGGCGCCCTGGCCCTGAGCTGCCTGATCGCTGCGCTTTTGATGCCGCAGTTGGCGCTGGCGCTGATGGTGGATCTGCGCAAGGTCAACACCCCGAACCTGGTCAACAAACTGCGACAGACATTGTCGGGCAACGCCCTGGTCTGCGTGACAGCCAGCGCCTGCCTGGAACTGATTCCATCGATCGCGATGGGCATTCTGTTTCCGCTGTTTGTCGACCTGACGCGGGCCAGCGCGGCGCGGGTCGGACGCACCGTAGGCGACGTTTACGCCTGGAACACGCTGGGGTCGATCTTCGGCGCGACGCTCACCGCGGTCGTGCTGTTTCCTTGGATCGGCACCTATGGGTCGATTGCGTTGGCCACGGGGCTGTACGTGGTGACGCTTGTGCTGGTGTTGCCGTTGCGCAGCGGGCCCGCGCGGATGTTGGCGGCCGGATGTCTGGCCGTGGGGGCGGCCGTCGTCGGCGGCATTCTCATTCCGCACGATCCGTTGCGCACGAACCTGGGCATGTACATGTACGGCAATCCGTTGGAAAAACCTTCGGCTATCCAGCAGAATTACTTCGCCGAAGGCGCGTCGTGCAACGTGTTGGTCGCCACCTCGACTGTCGACGGCGTAAGGAATCTGCGCGTGAACGGCAAGGTGGACGCCAGCGACGGCTTGGACATGGTCACGCAGTCCTGCCTGGCGTACGTGCCAAGAATTCTTAAACCCGACGCGCGCGACGTCATGGTCATCGGCTTCGGCAGCGGCACGACTTCAGGCGTGAGCCTGATGTTCCCGGGCACGCACGTCACCTGCTGCGAGATCGAGCCGGCGGTGTATAGCGCCGCCTCGTACTTTGCCCACGTGAATCATCGGCCGCACGAGCAGACGCGTGAGGCCTTGCAGGAGCGCAACGCGGCGCTACCCGAGCCCGAGCGCCGCAGCGATGCGCAGATCGACGAACAGGCCCGCTTCAAAATGATATTTGGCGATGGTCGCACGACGCTGCAAGGGAGCGACCAGAAGTACGACTTGATCATCTCCGAGCCCTCTAATCCCTGGTTGGCGGGCGTATCGAACTTGTTCACGCGCGAATTCTTTCGCGCCGCGCGCACGCACCTCAAACCAGGAGGAGTCCTGGCCCAATGGGTGCAAACCTATAATCTCAAGCTCGACGAATACAATTTGATCCTGCGGACGCTACGCAGCGAGTTTCCCAATTGCGTCATTTGCACGGGTATCCCCAGCGACACGCTGCTGTTGGCTTCGGAAGAGCCCATCGACGTCGATCCGGCCGCGCTGGAAAGGCTACAGAAGGTGGTGAACGACACCCCCGAGATTCGCGAAGACTTGATCCATTATTTTGGCCTGGCCGACCTGCGGATGGCGCTGTTGCGGCATTTCTGCCGAGACGAGAAGACACTGGATTTCGGCGCCGGCGTGGGAACGGACCTGCCCTTGAACACAGACTCGAATCTGCTGCTCGAATTCTTGGCGCCATTGCACTTGTTTACGTCGATCGACTTCGACGCGAGCGCCGTGCAAATCGCGAAGCATCCGGACCTGGCGGCCCTGGATAGGTGGGCGAAATCGTTGAACATCATGCCCAAGACGGTCGACTACGAGATCATGTCGGGACTGCGGGATGCCATCGCATTTCGCCCGACGGATGCTCTCGGGCATTTTCAGGAAGCGCTCAGGATCGACCCCCACAGTCAGACCGCGCGGGACCTCATCGTGCGCTCTTTGAAAGACACCCGCGATCTCGGCCTGACGGTTGCCACGCTCAGCGGACTGGTCAAGACGAATCCCGATGAGGAGTCGCTCGTGCTGGAATTGGCCACGGCACTCGGCAGGAACAAAGAGGATGTGAGGCAGCGCGAAGTGCTTTTGGAGTACGCGGCCCGGGTGCCGCAGAACGTGCCCGTCCGCGACGCGCTGTCTCGTTACTTCGTAGCGCGTAACGAGCATGCCGCGGCGTTCGAGGTGCTCAGGCAAATGGCCGAGTTGCAGCCGCAAAACCCCGTGACGCAGGCCCAAGTGGCGCAGGAGTTGTTAGCGTTGCGTCGTCCGGCGGAATCGATCGCCTACTTTCGCAAGGCTCTGGAGCTGAGCCCCGCCATGGATGCCAACAACAAGAGTTGGTTATGGGCAAACAATATCGCGTGGATCAACGCCACGAGTACTGATCCGGCGCTCCGCGACGGCCCCGAAGCCGTACGGTTGGCCAAGCAGGCACTCGATGCCGCTGGTCCGCAGCAACCAGGATTGGTAGACACGCTGGCCTGCGCCTATGCCGAAAACGGCCAATTCGACGAGGCCGTTCGCTATGCCAAAGAGAATTGCGAGCAGTTGAAATCCGCGGGAGCCCAGGCGCCCGCGATCCAAGCCGCCGAGGATCGCATCAAGCTCTTCGAAACGGGCCAGCCCTATCGCGAGCCGTGAACAGAATCGATTTGCGTTGCGACTTGTTGAAGGTTGTGCCAGGCCAACCTATTTTCCTCGGGAGCGACCTCTCGTGCTGGGCGCAACAAAAACGCCCGAAACTCCATTGGCCATGGAGTTTACGGGCGTGATTGCGTAGCGAGGGCGACGGGACTCGAACCCGCAACCACCGGATCGACAGTCTAAGACCTACCCGATACTGCCCGACAGCACGCTACGCTTAAGCCGAAAAACACGGGACATCGGCCGAGTTATGAACGCCCCGTGTCGGCGAACATAGCACTGGCATTGAGTGTTGGATGAGTGTTGAGGCGTACGTTTGTACGTCAACCCCTGATGAT
Organism: Pirellulales bacterium; assembly: GCA_036490175.1. Taxonomy (NCBI): domain Bacteria; kingdom Pseudomonadati; phylum Planctomycetota; class Planctomycetia; order Pirellulales; species Pirellulales bacterium. The sequence goes on from DASXEJ010000343.1 coordinate 87,509, forward strand.
GCCGCTTCGGCTGATGGTCTCCAACGCTTGCGCAACTCGAGCCAGTTCGTCCGCGACATTTCTTGTGTTTTGGATTTCAGC
>DASXEJ010000344.1 GCA_036490175.1 Pirellulales bacterium
CATGCTCCAGGCAATCGGCAGCATGATCACTAGCGCAAGCAAGCCAATTGCAGCGTGCTTCCATTCAATCCCGGCCAGAAACGCGCCTACCAACGCCACCGGAACAAGCACCATCGCTGTTCCAAGGTCCGGCTGCTTCAGGATTAATCCTACAGGAACCAGTGTCAGTAATGCGATCTTGGCAAGGTCCTGCAGCGTCAGCCGGTCGGTATGGACTTCGCTCAAATAGCGGGCCAGCGCTATGATTATAATCAACTTCATTATTTCTGACACCTGCAAATTGAAGCCGCCCAAGGCAATCCAGCGCTTGGCTCCCAGACGCGAATATCCCATCACCAGCACGACCAGTAGGCTGATGATGCCGACGGCGTAAAGCGTGGGGGCCTGGTCGAGCAGCGTGTGGTAATCGATGCGGGAAATGATGAACATACCAACGATGCCGATCGCGATCCACATCAGCTGCTTCCACTGCATGCCGGCCATACCGCTGGCGTGCGTAGAGGAATAGATTTCGAAAATACCAAGAGTGCTGATCGCGGCGACGATGGCGAGCAGGGTCCAGTCAAAATCCTGGACGCGGGGCCGTTCCTTCATGGGCGCTGTGCCCCAGTTCGGACTGCTGCGGCAACGGTTCTCGTTGTGGCGAGGACTGCCGCTGACGGAGGTGCTATCGGCGCGCCGGCCGTTTGCGGTGGTGGCGGAGCCTGAAAATGACCCGCCTTCTTGTCGTAATAGGCTTTTACTACGTCGCGGACGATTGGGGCGGCAGACGTGCTGCCCCAGCCTCCGGATTGGACGAGCGCCGCGACGACGATCTCAGGGTTACGGCGGGGGGCATAGCCGACGAACCAGCCGTTTTCCTTGACATGCTTGCCCAACCTGTTCTGTAAATCGAAGCTCTCGGTTTGCGCGGTGCCGGTCTTGCCGGAGAAGTCGACATTTTGGAGCTTCACCAGGCCCGAAGTGGTGCCGTCCGGCTCGTTAACGACGCCCCACATGCCGTCCGTTACCTGTTGAACGGTATCGTCCGACAGGGGAAAGGATCCGAACTTCAGGCCCGTCGCGTCTTTCAAGAGGTGCGGCGGGATCAAGATGCCACCGCTGGCTACCGCAGCGATCATGCGGGCGAGTTGTACGGGCGTGGCAGTCACGGGGCCTTGTCCGATAGCCACGGAAATCGTGTCGCCGGGATACCATTTGTGATGGTAGACACGCTCGTCCCACTGGTCCGAGGGGATCAGGCCGGGCTCTTCGCTCGGCAAGTCGATACCGGTCCGCTGGCCGAGACCCAGGCCAGTGGCGTATTGGTCGATGCGATCGATGCCGAGCTGCTTGCCGACGTTGTAAAAGAAAACGTCGCAGGAAGCGACGATGCCCTTGTGAATATCGACTTCGCCGTGCGCGTGGTCGCAATGGAACACGCGGCCATAGAATGTTGCGGAGCCGGGGCAATACACGGTGTAATTTGCCGGCAAGGCCTTCGATTCGAGCATCGCCGTCGCCATCACTACCTTGAAAACGGAGCCGGGCGCGAGCTGAGCTTGGATGGCGCGGTTGAGCAGCGGCGTTTGCGGATCGGTATTTAGAGCGGCCCATTCCTTAGGCGGAATGCGGACGGCGAAATCGTTGGGGTCGAATGTGGGGCGGCTTACCATGGCCAGCACTTCGCCGGTGCGAGCGTCCATGGCGATCAGCGCGCCTTCTTTGTTCGCGAAGTCGTTGTCGGCTATGGCCTGCAAATCGTAGTCGATGGTCAGCTGGATCGGCTTGCCGGGAACGGCCTCCACGTCGTCCATCGTGCGCATCACTTTGCCCACGCTGTTGACGACGACGCGGCGCATGCCGTCCGTGCCTTCAATCTGCTGGTCGTATTCTTTTTCGAGGCCGGCTTTGCCGACGATGTCGCCCGGCCGGAAGCGGTCGGGATACTTATCGATATCTTGCTGCGAAACTTCGCCCACATAGCCGAGAGCGCTGGCGAGCATCTGGCCGTGCGGATAGCGGCGCCGCTGGACCATCA
>DASXEJ010000345.1 GCA_036490175.1 Pirellulales bacterium
TGCGCCGACTCACCGCGAGGCGCTTGGGTCGTTGTTGCTTGCCGCGACCGTAATCGGATCGGGCATCAGCGGCTGGCTGGCGGAAACGTGGCCGTCGCGCTGCTCGCCAACACTGGGGCCACCGTTGCTGTGCTGGCGGCACTGATTGCCCTACTAGGGCCGATCAGTGGCGCGCACTTCAACCCCGCCGTGAGTCTCGTAATGACTTTGCGGGGCCGACGTCCCCCCGCTTTCAGTAGCGCAGGGCTTTAGAGTCGCCCGGCATTGTAACGGCCTTGGTGGCCAAATTCTTTGCGTACTGAGCGGGCGTCAGCCCGCCGAGTGACTTCTTTGGTCTTTCCTCGTTGTATTCACGTCGCCAGGTCTCGATCACAGTGCGTGCGTGAGCTAGGCTCGTGAACCAGTGTTCATTCAGGCACTCGTCGCGCAGTCGCCCGTTGAACGATTCCACATACGCGTTCTGGTTCGGTTTGCCTGGCTCGATCAGTCGCAGCGCGATGCCATTGCGGTGTGCCCAGGTCAGCATCGCCTTGCCGGTGAACTCCGGGCCGTTATCCGTGCGCAGCATGCTCGGCTTGCCGCGTTGTGAGCAGATGCTGTCCATGATGCGAGTCAAGTGATCCCCACCGATCGTGTGTTCCGGCACCACGGCCACCGCTTCGTGTGTGGCGTCGTCTACGATCGCCAGGCACTTCAGCGTTCGACCCGATGCGATGCGGTCAAACACTAATGGGATGGTCCGCTCGGATACCCTCACCGTGCGGTATCAACGCCGCCTAAGGAGACGCCCATGAACGCTGCGACCCTCGGCATCGACATTGGTAAGCGCTTTTTTCATGTTGTTGGGCTGGATGAAATTGGTAGAGTTGTGTTTCGAGAGAAACTGACTCGGGAGCCTTTACACCAGCTTTTTGCCACACATCCCAAGTGCGTCATGGCCATGGAGACCTGCTGTGGTGCACAGCATCTGGGGCGTAAGGCTTCCGAGCATGGCCACGACGTTCGCCTGATACCCGCGCAACACGTACGGCCATTCGTAAAGTCGCAAAAGAACGATTTTAACGACGCCACCGCACTGGCCGAAGTCGCCCGGATGCCCAGCATGCGCGCAGTCCCACTGCGATCGATCGAGCAGATCGATGTCCAGGCCTTCCATCGGGCACGACAGCGGCTTATTGAGCAACGTAACGGCATGACCAGTCAAATCAGAGGATTATTGCTTGACCGTGGCGTGACGATTGCACAAGGCCTGTACCCTCTTCGTACCGCTGTTCCAAGCATTCTAGCGGATGCGGATAATCAACTTACGCCGGCCTTCCGGCAGCTGCTGGCATCGTTGCTGGCGATGTTTCGGCAGACTGAAGCGGCGCTCGAGGAACTCACCGAGTATTTGAGGGGTCTTGGCCGAGAAAGCGACACCTGCCGTCGACTCCAGACGATTCCCGGCATCGGCCCCTTAGTTGCCACCGCCCTGGTTTCGGCGGTTGGCAACGCCAGTGCATTTCGTACATCGAGAGATCTCTCTGCTTGGATAGGACTTGTACCACGCCAACACACCACCGGCGGTAAGCCGCGATTAATGGGCATTACCAAGCGCGGCAATACCTACCTGCGACGGCTGTTCGTGCAGGGAGCTCGAGCGCTGTGGGTGTGGAAGGACAAACGGAACGACCCCTTGCATGTCTGGATTCGAAGTCTGGCCTCGCGTATGCATCCCCACGTTGCAGTGTGCGCGCTGGCGAACAAACTGGTCCGCATCTGCTGGGCTCTCTTGCGCCACAATGAGCAAGTCTTTCTGCACGATGCGGCAGCTCAAAGAGTTTGACCCCGTCCACCTTCGCTAATCGATGAGGAATCATGGCGACACGATGATTCGTCACGTCCGAGAACCCGACTGGACTTCCGGCACCCTGAGATGCCTTCACACTAATTGGGCCGGACGTGCGCGACTTTCCCTGATGGCCCGAGCGCCTGAGAGGTTGCTCATTACGAGGCCGAATAGATAAACGCGAATCGCTGTCGCCGCTGATGTTTCGCAGATGAGGACTAAGGAACTTGCTTATACCGAGCGGACCATAGAGAAGTCCATGCCCCAGACCTCGTTGGGCCCGCTGGCTGGCCGCTTGATCTCTCGATGCGCGGCCGATACATGCCGCCAGGGCCGCTTGCGCCGTAATCCCAGGTTTTCCTCGCTGTATACGCGATAGAACCGATCGATGCCGACATCCCAACCCTCGCGCTTCAGCAGCATGTAAATGCGCCGATAGCCAAAGCGGACGCGTGCGTGAGCGAGCTCACGCACGCGCTGGCGCAGCCCCGTCAGGGGATCCATGCGGCTGCGGTAGTAATACATCGAACGGGGCAGCCGAAGGCAGCGGCAAGCCTGTCTGTTGCCCACGCCGTAACGGCTGATCAGGTAGTTCACGATCTCGCGCTTCTTGACAGGCTTCAGAATTTTTTTTGGAGA
>DASXEJ010000346.1 GCA_036490175.1 Pirellulales bacterium
GTCGGGATCATTCTTGCCCGGGCTGCCCACGTTTTCGAGCGTTACAGGCACGTCGACATCTTCCGCGCAGACGGTGGCGGCCCAACTCAAGGCAATCACCAGAGCCAGCCAACGCGGTGTCGACAAAAGGCTTCCTTGCGCGATATTGATTTCGTACGACAGTTTTTGCATCGATGAGCCCGGGTCAGGTGCCTTGGAACGCGACGTTTTCTAAACAGATGATAAGCTCAACGCGTTATATCTTGTGGAATATCACGCAAGTTTGACGATCGGCAGTGCAATCGTCAATATTCGGGACCATGCCGCCGGACATGTTTTAGCCGCAACACGGGTCTCAGCCCGCGGCAGACACTACAGGAGCTTGCAACGTGACAGAGTCTCGGCGCTGTAGTTGGGCAAATAACGATGCGTTAATGCGCACCTATCATGACCAGGAATGGGGCGTTCCCCAGCGCGATTCCCGCATGCTGTGGGAAATGCTGATGCTGGAAGGCTTCCAGGCCGGGCTGGCCTGGATCATTGTCCTGCGCAAGCGTGAAGCCTTTCGCGCAGCCTTCGCGGGTTTCAAACCAGAGAAGGTCGCCCGCTTCAGCAACAAGGATGTCCAGCGCCTGATGGCCGACGCGGGCATCATTCGTGCACGGGCCAAAATCGAGGCCACGATCCGCGGCGCACAGATCTACTGCGAGATGAAGGACCGGGCAGAAACCTTCAGAGACTTCTGCTGGTCATTTACCGATGGCAAGGTTCTGAAAGGGGATGGCCGTAGCGTGATTGCCTCGTCCCCTTTGTCTGAGACAATCTCGAAGGAGATGAAACGCCGCGGCTTCAAGTTTGTTGGCCCCACGATCGTCTATGCCTGGATGCAAGCCGTGGGCATCGTCAACGATCACTCCATCAAATGTTTCCGGCGTGCGCAAGTCAAATGATAATGGCGTCGGTCGTGACCTGGCTCCCGAGTCTTGCCGAACGGATCATCGGGCCGACGATCTGAGAGCGGACGGTAGACCAATCCCTTAGATGGGGCCGCCGCGTCACATAGTCTGTTAACGTCAGGCCTATCAATAGCGCCAGCCACAAGATTCCCACCCCCACCGATAACCATATCAAACGCATGCTGCCAAGCAGGTGCATAAAAAATAGCGCCACCAGCAAGCCCTTGAAGGTAGCGATCGACAGGGCCACAGGCAGGTGCCACGGCCCCAAGTTCAGAAAGTGCGCCGCCGTCGTTGCCGCGGTCAGGCAGAGCAATGCGACCAAGACCACGGCATACCCGGCGATGGATCTTTGGGGATTGCTCATAGCACGACTCACACCAGATAAAGCAATGGGAAAAGAAAAATCCAGATCACGTCAACGAAGTGCCAATACAATCCAGTCACTTCGATAGCGGCGTAGTTATCCCGCGGCGGATGGCCAAACGCCTGGCGCATGACCAGCACCAGGATCACGCCCATGCCGATCGCCATATGTACGGCGTGCAAGCCTGTCATGGCGAAGTACAGCACGAAAAATAATTCGACCTGGGGCAACCAGGTTGCCGCGAATTGAAAGTGCGAGCCCGGCACCAGATGCTCGGTATAGTCCGTGTAATACTCGAAGGTCTTGATTCCCAGGAACAACGCGCCGGCGGCCACGGTCGCCAATAGCAGCAGACTTTGCCGCCGGCCTTGACTGTTTCGGGCGCGAGCGAATTTTCCCGCTCTTGGTCGTTCAGTTCCGTGCTGCGCTGCGCGCACGGCCAGGGCCATCGTAAAGCTGCTGCCGATGAGCACAGCGGTGTTGATGGTCCCCAGAACTACGTTCAGCTTATGGCTGCCGGCGGCAAATGCGTCGGGGTAAGCATGGCGATAGATCGCATAGCCGCAGAACATACCGCCGAAGAACATGACTTCGGTGATCAGAAAGGCCCAGATGCCCAAGCGCGCCGCGTCGCGCTGCTGGGCGATCGAGACAAATTGTGGCGAAACGATCGCCTGCTCACTGGACATGTTCTTTCTCCAGGCCCGCATAGGCATAGGGGCCGCACGTGACGATCGGCATAACTTCGAAGTTCTCCGTAGGTGGCGGCGACGATGTCTGCCATTCCAGCCCCGTCGCGTGCCAAGGGTTCGGGCCCGCCAGCCGGCCATACTTCAGCGACCACAACAGGTAGACCAACGGCAGCAGATAGCCAACCCCCAGAATCGACGCTCCGGCCGACGACATCACGTTCAGGACTTGAAACTCGGGTGGGTAGACGTGGTAGCGGCGGGGCATTCCCAAATAGCCCAGCACGAACTGCGGAAAGAACGTCAAATTGAAACCGACGAAGATGATCAACGCCGCCAGCCGGCCCCAACCCTCGGGGTACATGCGGCCCGTCATCTTCGGCCACCAGTAATGCAATCCGCCCATATACGCCATGACCATGCCGCCGACCATGATGTAATGGAAATGCGCGACCACGAAATACGTATCGTGTACATGCACGTCGACGGCCAGTGTGGCCAGGAACATCCCCGTCAGCCCTCCGATCGTAAACAGGCCGATGAAGCCAAGCGTGTACAGCATCGGCGTGCTGTAAATGATCCATCCCTGGTAGAGCGTGGCCGTCCAGTTGAACACTTTCACAGCCGAGGGAACGGCCACGGCAAAGCTGAGGATCGAAAACACGAGCGACGCGTAAACGGATTGCCCAGCCACAAACATGTGATGCCCCCACACCAGGAATCCCAGCACCGCGATGGCCATGCTCGAAATCGCGATAAAGCGGTAGCCGAAGATCGGCTTGCGGGCAAAACAGGTCACTAATTCGCTAATGACGCCCATGCCGGGCAGGATCATGATGTACACGGCCGGATGGGAATAGAACCAGAACAGATGTTGAAACAGCAGCGGGTCGCCCCCTAAAGCGGGATCGAAAATACCAAAGCCAAAGCCGCGCTCGAGCGCCACTAGCGCCAACACGATCGCCAGTACGGGCGTCCCTAGCATGATGATCAACGCGGTGGCATAGATCGACCAGATGAACAGCGGCAGCCGGAACCATGTCAACCCTGGCGCTCGCATGGTGTGGATCGTGACGATGAAATTCAAGGCCGTCAGAATCGACGAAAAGCCGACAATGAAGACACCAATGGCGGTGGCCATGACATGCGTGTTCGAGTACGTGCTGGTATACGGCGTGTAAAAGGTCCAGCCCGTATCGACGCCGCCGGAAAGAATCGCGGCAATCGTAAACGATCCTCCCAACAGAAAGATGTACCAGCTCAGCAAATTCAAACGCGGAAAAGCCAGATCCCGCGCGCCGATCATCAGCGGCACGACAAAATTGCCCAGCACGGCGGGTATCGAGGGAATAAGGAAGAAGAACACCATAATCACGCCGTGAATCGTAAACAGCTTGTTGTACGTCTCGGATTGCACCAGATCGGCTTCTGGAGTCATCAGATCGAGGCGAAACAGCACGGCGGCGGCGCCTCCCACGAAAAAGAACAGCGTGATCGAGATCAGGAACAGGATGGCGATACGCTTGTGATCGCGCGTCAAAAGCCACGAGCCGATGCTATATCCAGCGTTGAGATAGTGCTCCGACGGCTCCAAGATATGTTCTTTCATAGGCCACCCGTGTTGTCGCCGGCGCCCAGCGTTTTGATGTACTCGACCAGTTGCACCAGTTCTTCTTCACTGACCTGACCGGTAAAGCTCGGCATGATGGGTTCGTAACCGGCCACGATTTTCGTGCGGGGATTGAGAATCGATTCGCGCGTGTAATTGGCGTCAAATAGCACCGTACTGCCGTTGGACAACGCCACGGGGCGGCCAAAAGCGCCGGCCAACAGCGGAGCCCGGGCGCTCGAATCCGCGCGATGGCAGTTGGCGCAACCCAGCCGTCCAAACAACTCTTCACCCTGCGACCGCAACGAGGTGCTGCCGCCGGCCAGCCAACGCTGATAGTCGGCCGGCTCCATTACCACGACCCGACCTCCCATGCGCGCGTGGGAGGTGCCACAATATTCGGCGCAGAACAAATGGTACTCGCCCGTCTTGTTGGCCTCGAACCAGATCGTGACGTAGCGTCCGGGTAACACGTCGCGCTTGATGCGAAACGCCGGCACATAGAAGCTGTGGATCACATCCTGTGAAATCATCGTCAGCTTGACTGGCGTGCCGCGAGGCACGTGCAGCTCGTTGATCTCACGATTTCCCATAGGATGCTGCATCTTCCACATCCATTGCTTGCCGACGACATAGATATCGAGCGCTTCGGTAGGAGGGCGCATCTCGTCGATGTAAATCTGCGCGCCCCAAGCAAACAGTCCCAACGAGACCAGAAACGGCGCACCGGTCCACAGCAACTCGAGCGGCAAGTTCGACGTCACCGCCGGACCGCGATATGCCGACGAAGTGCGGCGATACTTGACCGCAAAAAAAATCACCAGCGAAAAGATCAAGATCGACAGTACCAAGGCCATGGCCACGAGCGCGAAATAGACATGGTCGACGCGCCGCGCCGCCTCGGCGGCTTGTTCCGGAAATAAGCGAAACGAACGATCCATCAGGGGACCTCCCCGAGGGAACGTGACGTTACGGCCGATTGTCCGGCACTGGTCGCCGCAGCGAGGGCGTGCAGCCCGCGTCGTTCGCGATGCAAAAGCCCTAGCACACCGGCAATCAGCCCCACGACCGTCAACACGCCCGCGGCGCGCATGACGTTCAGAATCGCCAGGCCATATTTTCCGGTGGCCGGGTCGTAGTGGTAGCAGAGGAGCAAGAACTGATCAGCCACGGTGCCGATATGGCCGGCCGACGCTTCGACCAGCGCCAGCCGTAGATCTTGCGGCGCATAATCGACCCCGAACAGGTAGCGCGCCAATCGGCCGTCGGGAGTTGCCACGACCAGGCCTGCGGCATGCACGTACAATGCACTCTTTTCGTCGTAAAAATAGCGAAAGCCGATGGCCTGCGCGACACGCTGGATGGCGTCGGTTTTGCCCGTGAGAAAATGCCAACCCTCTGCACCACTGGGGCGGCTGTAACGGCGCAGGTAGGTCTTCTTTTTAGCGGCAGCCAGGGCAGGTGTATCGTTCGGATTGAAGCTGATCGTGACGACTTCGTATTTATCACCCGCGTCGAACGGCAATCCTTCCATACCTTGAAGCAGCCCATTGAGGGCCACATTGCAAAGCAGAGGGCACTCATAGTAAACCAGGTTCACGATCACCGGCCGACTGCCAAAGTACTGGCCCAGCCTGACGACGCGCCCCGATTCGTCGCAGAACGTCTCCTCCAATGGCAACTGCGTATCGAGATGCTGATCGATACCCACGTCACCAAAGCGCTCACCGAGCGAAGCTGGCTCCTGCGCGCGGCAATGCGTCAGCGGCAGTAGCAGGCCAGCGAAGATGAGCGCGCGCAGCCCTACCGCGCGAGCCGCCGCGACGAACCATATGTGTCTTGTCATGCGGCTAGTGTTCATGGCGCCCCCGGCGTATTGTCTTCGCTATTGGTGTCTCGCGCCGGCAGCCTGCGCTCGTCGAGCAACTCGATCGCCCGCTCGATGGGGATACGGACGAGGCCTTGTTTGCGATCGATCCAATCGTAGCTGTGCAACTGGCTCTCCTCTCGTGCCCGCAATTGCATGAGCTCGTCCGCCGGCCGAACTTGCAAATGGGGAGCGGCTTGGGTTGGCCCTTGCAGCGCCAAGGACGCAGGCCGATCATCGGCAGTCCGCACCATGGCGCCGGTATACGCCCACGCGGCCGCGCCAAATCCGGCCGCGACAAGAACGACGAGACCTAAGCCCGAGAGGACCACGTACGCGTTGCTGACGTCGGGCGACTCTGGCCGCGGGTTCGCGGACCTGCGGGGATCTTTAGCATGCTGTGATGAATGTTCGCTCATGGCTCATTCGCTGCGAGAACCGAACTCGTAAACACCCTCTTCGTGCAATATGGCCGTAAAGCTCGTCTCAGGACGAACGCTCGTAAATCAACACCACGGGCCGCTGACGAAGTTGGCGGAGGAATTCCGTCATCCACACGCCGCCCAGTCCGACGACAGCGGCGGCTACCAACCCGAGATCGATCCCGCGCACCGGGCCGAAGGCGGGCTCGACCAACCAGACATCATTCAACAATTGCATCCCGAAGACGGTCACAGCCACATAGGCCAGCGGGCGGGGATTGCGCTTCACGTCACGGAACAGCAGCGCCAGAAACGGCACCGCAAAGTCGAAGACTCCCTGTGCGATTGCGATCCATTGCCAACCGCCGCTGATCCGCCGCCGATACCAGGAGATCTCTTCGGGCAAGTCACCTGCATAGATCACGATCAATTGCGAGAACGACATATAGGCCCAAATGATGAGAAAGGATAACAGCAAGCTGGCGAGATCTTGCAGACGGTCCGACGTGATCACGTCGCTCAACGACGCCATGCGCGCGAGCCATGCAGAGATCAGAATCGCAAATGCCATTCCGGTGACAAACTCACTGGAAATGAACAGCAGCCCGTAGATCGTCGAGTACCAATCCGGTTCCAGCGACATGCCCCAATCGATCGCCGCGAAGGTAATGGTTAGGCCAAAGACCAGCAGCCCAACGGCGCTCAACCGTTGCAAGCGCCGCGTGATCCTTTCGCTGGGCGTTTGCTGCTGTGCGCGTGACCAACGATTGAGCAGCCAGCCGACAAGTATCCATGCCAGGAAGTAGACAATCGCCCGTCCGCAAAAGAAGTCCGGATTCAAATACAATTGCTTCGCGGCAAGCATGTCGCTGTGCGCCACTAGTTCGGGACGGGCCCAGCTATAGAGCGAGGGCAATCCGAAAGCGATGGGAACGAACAGGACGCCCACGAGCGGCAGTGTACGTACGCCCGCTTCGAGAACTCCGCGGATCGTCGTGCCCCATGCGCCGCCGGTCACGTGCAGCAGCATCAGCAGGCCCGTTAGTCCCAAGGAGATATTGAGCCAGAATAGGTAAGCAGTCAGGTACGCATGAAAACAATCATCCCATCGGCTGGTGGCGGCCAGCGCCAACACGCCGAAGCCGACGATGGCCAGTGCGATCATCCGCCGCTGCAGCGTGCCTATCCGGGCTTGGAGAAGATCTGCCGTCATCGAGCGCCCCCTTCGAGGCTGCTTTCTTGCAACCTGGCACGCTCGTTAGTGGGCACGTCATCAAGAGTTGCATGCCGGCTCAATTGCAGGGCGCGGATGTACCCGACGATGGCCCAGCGATCGCGCGGCGGGACTTGCGCCGCATAGGGAGGCATTAGACGGTAGCCGTTGGTAATCACGTCGAAAAAATGTCCTACCGGCGCATCGCGCAAGCGGCCGATCGTGAAATCAGGAGGGCGTGGATAGCCTCGTTCCACGACGATCCCCTGTCCGCTGCCCGTGCGGTCATGGCACGGTGCGCAAAAGATATTGAAGCGCTGCTGGCCTCGTTCGAGTACGTCGTGCGTGACCGCGAAGGGAAATTCGCTGGCCCATTCGCCGTCGACGCGACCTTCATACAGGTGGCGATCGATGCGCTTGTGACCTCGCGCCACCGTCCCTTGGACGAGTTGCCGTGCGCTGGCACCGTCGGCAAAAAAAGTGCTTGGCTCCAGAGATTCGTAACGCGGCTGGTCTGCCATTTCTTGCCGGCAGCCAACGAGCGCTACGCAGCAGCCAGCCAGCGTGCCGAACCAGCGCCTGCGAAAGTAAACATCCGGCGCGATTTCAATGTTCCCACGGCTGGGTTTATGCCCCGGCATCGTGTTCCTCCGTGAGTGGCGGGCGCCGCAGCGGCACATCGCTTACCGATAGAGGAGCGAGACTCGTCAAAAAGTTTCTAACCTTGTCGTAGGCGAACTCGGGATCGCGCGTTTGAATGCACAGGAAGAATCTGTTCCGCGTCACCGCCTCGAACGCTGTCAGATTGAACAACGGGTGATGGGGCATCGGCAAACCGTTGAGGACCAGCATGGCCAAGACGGCCGTCAAAGAGGCGCCCAGGATCGTTAGCTCGAAAGTGATGGGAATAAACAGCGGCCAACTGGCCAGCGGTCTGCCGCCGACGTTCAACGGGTAAAATAGCGCCATGGCATAGAACTGCATGCCGAAGGCACCGGCGCAGCCCAGCACGCCTCCGATCAAGGTCCACAGCGGGACGCGCGAGTGCGTGTGCCCTACAGCCTCGGCCAGGCCTGGCACTGGATAAGGCGAGTACGCTTCCACGCGGCGATAACCTGCCAGGCGGGCCAACTCGGCAGCGCGCACGATCTGCTCGGGCTTTTCGAACTCCGCCAGCAGTCCGTACAGCTGTGACACGAATGCACCTGAAAGCACGGGCTCAATGGGCAAACTTATTTCCGCTCTTCCTCTGCGACCAGGGATCGCATTTCGTAGATCGAAATCATGGGCAGCACGCGCAGAAACACGAACAACAGGCTGAGAAATAGCCCCATCGATCCCAACAGCGTGGCCCAATCCCAACGCGTGCCGGCATACATTCCCCACGAAGACGGCAGGAAATCGCGGTGCAGGCTCGTTACGACGATGACGTATCGTTCCAGCCACATACCCACGTTGATAGCCAACGAGATCACGAACAACAGCAACGTGTTGTTGCGCACGCCTCGAAACCAAAACAACTGCGGCGCCGCGACATTGCACGCCAGCAATAGCCAGTACAACATCCGATAAGGACCAAGGGCGCGATTCACCACCACGTAGCGTTCGAACTCGTTGTCGCTGTACCAGCCCATGAAGGCTTCCATCAGGTATCCGTAGCCCACCATCAACGACGTCGCCAGCAGGATCTTGGCGATGTTGTCCAGGTGCCGGGCCGTGATGAAATCTTCGAGCGCGTATATCTTCCGCAGCGGAATGGCGAGCGTCGCCACCATGGCAAAGCCGGAAAAGATGGCGCCGGCGACGAAGTACGGAGGAAACACCGTCGTATGCCAACCTGGCACGATCGCCGAGGCAAAGTCCAGGCTGACGATGCTATGGACCGATACGACCAATGGCGTCGCCAGGCCGGCCAGCAGCAGGTAAGCCGTCTCGTAGTTGTGCCAGTGAGTCGCCGAGCCGCGCCAGCCCATGGCCAGAATACCGTACACGATCCGACCCACGGGATGGCGCGAACGATCGCGCAGCGTGGCCAGATCGGGGATCAATCCCACGTACCAGAACACAAGCGAAACCGTGGCGTACGTCATTACGGCGAACACGTCCCAGACCAGGGCGCTGCGGAACTGAGGCCACAGGCCCATCGTGTTCGGGTAGGGCATCAGCCAATAGAAGAACCAGGGTCGACCCATGTGCAGCAATGGAAACAAGCCCGCGCAGGCCACGGCGAATAATGTCATGGCTTCTGCGAATCTGTTGATCGACGTCCGCCATTGCTGGCGCAACAAGAGCAGAATCGCCGAGATCAGCGTGCCGGCGTGGCCAATGCCAATCCACCACACGAAATTGACGATCGCAAAGCCCCAGGCCACGGGAATATTGATTCCCCAAATGCCAACGCCCACCGTAAGCAGATAGGCCACGGCGTAGAATAGAAGCATCAACAGCGCGAAGCCTACGGCCAGGCCGAAGTACCAGCTGCCGGGTGTTTTTCTCGCTTGCACGATGGAAGCGATCTTGTCCGTGACCGTGCCATAGGTATGCCCCGGCTTCAGTACCGGAGCCCGGCTGTCTGGCAAGTTGTCCGCAGGCCGGGCGTCGCTCATGCGAGTTCGCGCTCCAGCAGTGGGTTGGGGTTGCGCACGCGGGCCAGATAACTGGTGCGCGGCCGCGTATTCAACTCGGCCAGCAAGTCGTAGTTCAACGGCAAGGCCTTACGGCGCGATACTTCGCTCGACGGATCGTTGGTATCCCCGAATATCAACGCGCGCGTCGGACAGGCGGCCTGACAGGCCGTTACGATGTCGCCATCGCGCAGCGTGCGTCCGGCAACCTCCGAGTTGATCCGCGCTCCATTGATGCGCTGTACGCAATAAGTGCATTTTTCCATCACACCCCGCGAGCGAACCGTAACATCGGGGTTGCGCAGCAGCTTGAATACCGGCGTGGTTTCGTCGCTGAATTGCAGGAAGTTGAAGCGTCGAACTTTGTAAGGGCAATTGTTCGAGCAATAGCGTGTTCCGACACAGCGGTTGTAGACCATGTCGTTCAAGCCCTCGGCGCTGTGCGTGGTCGCGCCCACGGGACAGACCAACTCGCAGGGGGCATGTTCGCAGTGCATGCACATGACCGGTTCGATCGCTACCTGCGGATTCGCCGGCTCACCGGTGAAATAGCGATCGATCCGCAGCCAGTGCATCTCGCGCTCGGCCAATACCTGCTCGCGGCCGACGACGGGAATGTTATTCTCCGCCTGGCATGCGACTACGCATGCGGCGCAGCCGGTGCACGTATTCAAATCCACCGACATGCCCCAGGCGTGTCCATCGTATTGCCACGGCGGATAGAGCGTCTCATCCGCGGCCGGAGCGTTTTCGCGCTGGTGCGCAAACGCGGGATCCGCTTTGAAGCCGGCCCAGGTTGCGCTGCGTACCAGGTCGCGTCCTTCCATCGAGAAGTGCGTTTGAGTACAGGCCAGCGATCCGCGCGTGCCGGTTTTTTGCAGCGAGACATCGCGGCCCATCCAAGGTTGCGCCGTGCTGCGCAGCGGATAGGCGCTAAAGCCTGCGCCTTCTCCTACCTTCCCGACCAAAGTGCGACCGTACCCCAGGTGTACGTTGATGCAACCATCGGCTTGGCCAGGCAATATCCAGACCGGCCCGCGAACCATGCGGCCGTCACAATGCACTTCCACCACATCGGCGTTGGTCAGTCCCTGGAGCGCAGCCGTGGCGGGGCTCAGGAACACCGCGTTGTCCCAAGTCAGACGCGTGAGAGGCTTGGGCAGTTCCTGCAGCCAGCCATTATTGGCAAAGCTACCGTCATAAACTGTTGGATCGAGCCGGATGACCAGTTCCAGACCTTCATCGCCTCGCGGCGTCGCCTGAGTGATTTCTCGTCCCAGCACATCGGCCAGGTTTTCTTGCAACGCAGGCGCGCGCTGCGCAAATTGACTGTCGGCGATCACCCCGGCGTCGAGCGCTGTTTGCCAGCGGACGTCGAAATCCTCGCGCGGCCACTGCTGCTGCCAATAGCTGCGGATGATATCGTAGCTGGTGCGCTCGGGTTGAAATGCTATGGCAGACAGTACCTCGTGGGCGGTTTTACCGGCATACAGCGGCGCGATCAGCGGTTGAATGATCGTGGTCGTGCCGTCAAACGCGCGGATGTCACTCCAAGACTCAAGGTAATGCGCGGCCGGCAGGTGCCACTGACAGCGCGCCGCGGTTTCGTCGTTGTACAATCCCCAGTGCACGCGCAGCGGTATCCGCTCCAGTTCGCGTCCGAAATTCGAATCGCCCGCCGCCGCGTAGACTGGATTTACGTCCAGCATCAACAGCAGGTCGACATCCGCTGCCCTCATGTCATTGGTCAGTTCCGAAAAAGTCCTTGGATTCGGCCCCTTCGGAGTTGCCACGGTCTCGGTGTAGACGACCGTTTTGCCAACGTTATTCAAGTGCTCGTTCATGGCATGAGCCAGCGCATGAACGAATGCGGTTTGCTCCTCGCCCACGATCACCACGCTGCGCGACCGATGGGCCAGCAAATCGCTGGCGATCGCTTGCACCCAAGTTTGCTTTTCCGGCGGCAAGGCTCTGACTGCCGGCGGTATTTCCAGCCCGATCGCCCGCGCCAGGGCGCACGCAAAGGGCTCGATTTCACTAGGCCGTAACGCCAGGCGGTTGTCGGCAAAAGCGCCGGTGTTGCTGAGGACCGCTTCCACGGCATACAGGCGATTCAGCACCGCGTCAGCGGAATACGGCCTGCGACGCTCGGCGAAGTCGCGAGCGTACCGTAAGCACCCAGGTCCAGCGCAAAGAAAATCGGCGTCGAGTGCCAGTATGACGTCCGCTTGCGTCAGTTGGTAAATCGCCCGCACGTCTTCCCCAAAGGACAGCTGCGCCCCCGCCGCCGGACCGTCGCCGGTCGCCGGATCGAAGCAATGCCAGCGCGCTGAGGGCAACTCACGCAATAGCGCATCGAGCTGCGCGAGCAGCGTGGGGGAAGTGACGGTACCTGTCAGAATTCGCAGGCCTTTTCCGCCGCGCTCGCGCAACCGCCGCAAGGCCGGTTCGCATTGCGCGTAGAACGCGCCCCAGGTGCTGATCAGGTTCTGCTCGCGAACCACTTGCGAACGATCGGGATCGTAGAGCGTAAGCAACGATGCCTGCGCGTAGGCCGTTGTCGCGCCTAGGCTGGCGGGATGGTCGGGATTCCCCTCAATTTTTGTGGGGCGACCCATATGGCTTTCGACGAGCACGCCCTGCCCCCAACCCGATAGCGGGAAGGCACTGGCAAAATACAGCGGCTGACCGGGAACGATATCCTCCGGCGCGCGGACATAGGGAACGATTTTCTCGGTCGGGGGCGCCGCGCACCCCGACAGCCCAGCCAAAGCCGCCGAGGTGCTTAACCAGTGCAAAAACTCTCGTCGGGGTACTTCTTCGACCTCGGCTATCGATGGTCGGGCGTCGGACGCCTGCTCAGGATTTGTTTGCTGGCTGGTCATCGATGGCACGTCGAGCAACTGGTCAATAGATCCGATTTCTGCGTGAGCGGCGGCGCCAGCCGCGGGATCGTATCATCGGCGATTGGCTCGCCAGGCTTCCAGCTAACGCTGAAAACCTCGGAGCGCGGACGCAAATGGGGGGCCGGATCGCGATGACAATTCAAACACCACTGCATAAAGAGCGTGTGCTCGCGCCACATGAGTGGCATCTCGTCCACCTGGCCGTGGCAGGTCGTGCAGCCGACTCCCTTGGCGATATGAATCGCATGATTGAAATAGGCGAAGTCGGGCACGTCGTGTACTCGGGTCCACGTAAGGGGTTGCCCGGTGCGAAGGCTGGCCCGCACTGGCTCCAATAGCGGGCTGTCCTTCCAGATATGCGCATGGCAGTTCATGCAGATAGACGTGGCCGGCATGCCGGCAAATGACGATTCTTCGACCGACGTGTGGCAATAGCGGCAATCGATTCCCAGCCCCGCGACATGATGCTCGTGGCTGAACGGGATCGGCTGTTCGCGAATGACGCCCACTTCGGTGACATAGGGAGAGCGCCAAAGTATCCCCAAGAAGCCTGCGACCGCCGACAGAATCACGGCCGAGCCCCAAATGCTCACCCGCGACATCGTATTGAATGACGGGTGGAAGATTTGGGCCACGTTTCCCCCGCTGCCGACGGCTAACCACCACGCGAAACGGGTCGGGTTTTTAGTTATCCACGGCCCGCAGCATACATTTCGCTTCGCACCCAGTGGTTGGCAGGTTTGGGAACGCCAACGCACTCGTACCGGCGTGGCCAACGCATTTCAGCAAATGATATGCCGGTCGCATGTGGCAGCCGGGTGAGGGGACTTCACGAGCAACATTAACGGGCCCAAGTTAAAGGTTTCGTGATTAAATCCGTACCGCCTGTCTGCTTCGGCGACATCTAGCGGAGTGATTATCGCAAGAGAAAGACGTTGGCGGCGACGAAAGCCAGGACCTACTAGTGGTTCACGAGGCCATCGGATTTCATCTCGCGATCTGGCATCAGCTGACAGACAACAACCGCCAGTCCCGAGGACGAACCGATGGCACTAACCGGATTCGTCACGGCCAGTACCGGCACGTGCGACGGGCGGTGCGGCGGTCAATCAGTCGGGACAACTCGCCTGGGGGATGGTTAATTCGGTGTCAAGTAAAGAGGGTCCGCCCAGGGACGGCCATAGGTCCTGAATCCGCACCCCCGCCAAACGGAGTAGACGCGGCATGGGTGTTATGCGATTTCGACGACCTGCTCTAGCCAAATCGGTGTCGAGTGGTCGTCGCACGACCACTGCGTACGTTATTGGATCACTTTGCGTCGGTCGCCTACAAATGTTAATAACCCGCTGGCCCGCCGAGGTGAATCCCCGAGGACCGACCCGCTACACGTGCAATTAGTCGCACTTGGCCCAGTTCTCCTTCTTGCCCGGCACCGACACGGGGCAAGCCATGGCACAGGTCGCGGCTATGTCGGGCCGGGCGATGTCATGGATGGCCAGGGGGCACACTCCCGCCGATGATCACGCGCATAGCTGCCGGCAGCGTACCGGTCGGCGACCAGACTCTTGTCAATGAGCCACTAGGCAACCACGGTGTACGCTCAGAACCATGTTTTCCGACAGGGCGGATTTGCGCGGTGACAATGTCAACGCTTGTGCGTGTTTTGTGCAAGCGCCTCGCGCCATCGAGTTGCGTTGTCTTCTTTACCCCAGGTCTCATAAAGATGAATGCGCCTCTGAATGACCTTGGTCAGGCGGGCTTTTTATTCCGGGGACGTTGCAACGACGCACTTTTTCAATCCTTCGTAGCCAGAGAGAAGTAACGGCTCAGCTTCTGCGTACTTCATTTGAACTAAAAGCGTTTCCCCCAGCATGGACTTAACATTAAGCAGGGACTTAACATTGAATGTCGACCAATGGTCGGCCTCTGCTTCCTGGCCGGTGGACAGGCACTCTCGCAAGGTAGCTTCGTCCTTGGCTGGCTGCTTCTTAGCCGGTAGCTGCGACCCCTGTACAGCCATCGCGGGTGCAGGGGACGTGGAACTGGTCGACTGATCGTACAAACGGCTGGCCGCTGCCTCCTGACCCGCGGCGCGGTACGCGCGTGCCAGTGCGTTGCGACAAGCGACCGATGCCGCATCTCGAGGGCCTAATGACGCTTCTCGTAGCGATAACGCCCGCTGAAATTGTTTGACGGCTTGCTCCGGTTCATCCGAGGAAAGATAAGCCCAACCAAATGCGCTTCGCACTTGGGCCTCGGCCAAGGGGCGTTCGGCAAATTTCACGGCCACGTCTGGCTCGGCCGCTTCGACTGCTTCGCGCAGTGTGACATTGTCCGTTGGATGATTCGTCCACTCCGCCGTATGCCCGGCGGAAAAAAGCTTATCCTCGAAAAAGGCCAGCACCTGTTTCATGTCTTCCTCCCGATGTTCAGCTTGCTGCTCTGCCGCCACCGCGCGCTCGCGATCTTGCTGGGCGGCCTTGCGTGCCGCCTCGGCATGGTCGTGCTGACTTTTCGCTTCTGCCGCGGCATGGACGGCGCCGTCGCGCTCCTTAGTGGCCTTCTGAAGGTCATCCCGTAGTTGAGATCGCTCGCGCATGGACCAAATCGCGAAGCCCATCCCCGCCAGGACGCAGATAAATAGCAATACCAACAGAGCCACAGACGTCCGCGATCGCTTTGGCTGCTCGTCGACCATCGCTTCAATCCCCGATGAGCTTTTGAGCGAATGAACGTGAAATACCCCACCCCTTTCCAGTGCATAATCCGGGCCGATCAATTGCCGAATTCAATGCTTTCCTTTTGTCCATCATCGCATCAGGCGGCACGACAGTTGCAATAGAAGTTGGGGCTACCTTGACCACGCCATGCCCGCGCATCGTGTGCATTCTGTGACGTTTATCCTAGCGAGAGCAACGCCACCGTTAAGCTCTTAACGTGATTTAGCGGGGGGGGGTGATGAACCCAACCGTCTTTGCGATGCGTCACCCGATCACGACCTTGATGTTGGTCGTGGCGCTCGTGAGTGGCGGAGGCTTGGCGTATAGCCGCATGCGGGTTGACATCTTCCCGGCGCTGAATGTGCCGAAGATCTACGTCTTCCTCGATTACGTCGGCATGAGCCCTGACCAGATGGAAGGGTTCATCGTTAATCAGCTTGAACTGTTTTTTCAGTACGTTGATGGCGTTCAGGACATCGAGTCGCGAAACATCCAGCAAGTCGCGTTGTGCGAACTGTCCTTTTTCCCGGGCACCGACATGGGGCAAGCGATGGCCCAGGTCGTGGCGATGTCTGATCGTGCCATGTCATGGATGCCCAAGGGGACATTGCCTCCGATGATCATGCGCATGGACGCCGGCAGCGTCCCTGTCGGCTACCTGCTGTTGGAAAGCGACGAAGCCTCTTTGGGGCAACTTGGCGACTGGGCTCAGAACTTGATCCGACCCCAGGTCCAGAAAAATGTCGCCGGCACGGTCGCTATTTCTCCGTTCGGCCCGAACATGCGGTCGATCATCGTCAACGTCAATCCGCACAAGCTTCGCGACTACAACCTTACACCGCAGAACGTGGTGGACGCCCTTGCTACAGGCAACACCATCATTCCCGCGGGCAACATCTATGTTAAAGATTCGATGCCGATCGTCGCCAATAATGCGACCGTGGTCGACATTCAGCGGCTGGGAGACATTCCGCTGAAGGTCGGCCATAACGTCTATCTGCGCGACGTGGCGACGGTTCAGGACGACACGGACGTCACGTACGGCTACGCACTGGTCAACGGCAAGAAGTCCGTCTATCTGCCCATTATCAAGAAAGATACCGGTTCGACCTTGACCGTCGTCGCCCAGACGCGCGCGTCGATGAAGTTGTTTCAAAGCGTTATTCCCAGGCAATACAGGGATAAGGTCAAAATCAGCTTTCAATTCGACGAGTCGCCGACCGTATTACACGCCATCGAAAGCGTGGCGACCGAAGGCGCGATCGGTGCGGCCTTAACCGGTGTGATGATTCTGCTGTTCTTGCACGACCTCAGAAGCGTCATCGTGGTCGTGACCAATATCCCGCTCGCACTCCTGGGTTCGCTGTTCGGGCTGTGGACGACCAACAACACGATCAACATCATGTCGCTGGGCGGGTTAGCGCTGTCGATCGGCATTCTGGTCGACATGTCAACGGTGATCATTGAGGATTTTCATGTGCAAATGGGGAAGACTCCCAACATCGCCACCGCGGTCTTGCAGGCCGCGCGGGCCACGGCTGTGCCGATTCTGCTGGCGCTAGTGTGCATCCTTTCGGTGTTTGTGCCAGCTTTCATCATGAACGATCCGCTACGGTCGCTGTTTATGCCGCTCACGCTGGCCGTTGGCTTTGCCATGATCTCGTCCTACGTACTATCGATTACGCTGGTGCCGATCTTGTGCGTGTATCTGGTCAAGCATGAGGCGCATGACGACAAGAAAGGATTTTTTCCCCACGTGTTGTCCGTTTATCGGACGATGGTGACGTGGCTGGTTCGCTGGCGTTGGTTCGTAGTGCCGGGTTACCTCGTCGCGTGCGGACTGGCTCTCGGGCTGATGGGACTTCGCGTAGGCACCGAACTCTTTCCGCAAATCGATTCAGGCGAATTTGTGCTGCGGTTCCGGCCGCCACCCGGCTCGAACTTCAACTTAACGCGCCAAATGGCCATCAAGTGTCTGGAAGAGATCGAGCGCGAGGCCAAGACAGAGAACATCATAATTACGATGGGCTTTGTCGGTCAGGTCGCGCCGAATTTCGGCATCGACAATATGGTGCTCTTTATGCGCGGCCCAGACGACGGCCAACTACGCGTGGCCCTGCGCGCAAAAAGCGGCATCAAGCTCGCAGAGTTCCGCGAGCGTCTACGCCAGATCCTGCCGGAGCGAGTGATCCCCTGGCTGGCGGATCAACTCAAGACAGGAGGATTGGCCGAAAGCACATCCCTTCAGCAAGCCAAAAAAGCAACGTTCGGTTTTGAGCCTGGAGATATCGTCACGCAAGTCATGAGCTTCGGCTCGACAACGCCGATCGCGGTCCGCGTCATTGGCACCGATCTTGACGACATCCGGCAACATGCGGAATTGATCGTCTCCAAGATGCGGCGAATTCCGGGACTGCGCGATATTCAGTTCGAGCAGACCTTGGATTATCCCACCATAGAGGTGGTCATCGATCGCGAAAAAGCCGGCCTCAGCAATGTGACGATCGACGACGTGCGCAAGGCGCTCGTCATGGCGACCTCCTCGACGCGATTTACCGATCTCAATTATTGGATCGACGTCGAGACCGGCTTCGACTACCTGGTGGAAGTCTTGTTGCCGCCGGCGCGCATGACCTCGCCCGAGGATCTGGAGATTCTGCCGCTGGATTCGGTCAGCCCGATAGTGAATCTAATGCTCCGCGACGTGGCCACCGTGCGCCCCGGCGTACGGCCCGGCGAGTTTGACCGCGATATGTCGCAACGTTTTCTCACCGTCACCGCCAACGTCGAGGGCGAAGACATGGGGCGAGCATCACGTCAGGTCGCCCAGGCCATCGCAGCCGCGGGTGATCCACCCGAAGGCGTGCGCGTCGAGACATTGGGGCAGCTTCCGCAGATGATCGAGATGTTCAAGTCGCTTGCCATTGGGCTGGCAGTGGCCGTGTTCGTGATTCTTGTTCTGTTGACGGCGTATTTCCAGTCGCCGCGCATGGGGCTGATCTCGATTAGCGCCGTCCCCGGGGTGCTCGCCGGCATTGCGGTCATCCTGTATCTGACTAAGACCTCGCTTAATATCGAGTCCTTCATGGGATCGATCATGAGCTTGGGGGTTTCGGTATCGAACTCGGTGCTGCTTGTCGCATTCATCAACGCTCATTGGAAAAATGGTTCTTCCTCGACCGAGGCGGCTATCGACGGGGCGGGCGAGCGTTTGCGGCCCATCCTGATGACGGCCTGTGCTATGACCGTCGGCATGATACCGATGGCGCTCGCCCTGGAGCGGGGAAGCGAAATGCAGGCACCGCTCGGCCGGGCAGTAATCGGCGGACTTGTCACGTCGACCTTGGCCACGTTGCTCGTGCTTCCCTCGATCTTCGCCATCGTGATTGGTACCAGCGAGCCGCACACGCCGTCAATTTACCCGGGCGACGCGGACAGTCACTATTACGATCCGCACCTCGAAGACGACGAACACCACAAATCCGGCGACGAGCGTGCGGCCAGCAACGTGGAACAATCAGGAGGCTCCTGATGCGATGCATCTCCTGTTGCAGTGAATTGAACTGTTGTGCACGCCTCTTGCGATACGGCGCATTGACGATTGCTTTGTTGAGCATGGTCGGGTGCAGCGGCGAGCCTGAGATCGACTACACAAGCGTCGCAGAGCCGCCCGCCGTGCGATTGGTCAGTCCCGACCGCCGGACGATCGTCCGCGTGGTAGGGCAACCGAGCTTTGTCGAATCGTACGAACGTACTTCGATCTATCCGAAGATGAGCGCCTACATCGACAAATGGATCGTCGACATCGGCGATACCGTGAAAAAGGGAGACGTCTTGGCGATTCTCTTTGTGCCGGAGTTGGTCGAGGATCTCGGTACGAAGAAGGCCACGGTGCTGCTCGACAAACAGCGGATCGATCTGGCTAAGAAGCTCGTCGACGTGGCGGCGGCCGACGTCGAAGCGGCACAGGCCAGTCTCGAAGAGGCCGAGGCGATCCTGGCTGACTATCAGGCCCAGGTGGATCGCTGGGACGTGCAAGTCAAACGACTGGCGCGGGAGACGGAACGGGGAGTGGTTGATCCTCAGGTTCTGCTCGAATCGCAAAATCAGTTGAAAGCCAGCACCGCCGCGCGCGAGAAAGCCAAGGCGACCATCGCCAAGGCAAAGGCCGAACTGCTTTCGGAAAGAGCAACCTTGGCCAAGGCCAATGTCGACGTTGCGGTTGCCCAGGCTGATCTTGAGGTGGCCAACAGCGAAGTGGCTCGATTGGAGGCGTGGGTGGGATATCTGAAGCTGTATTCGCCGTTTGACGGAATTGTTATTGCCAGAAACGCAAACACGGGCGATTTCGTTTTGCCTGCCACCGGCGACCCGACCGCGATGCAGAGGGCGCCGCACTTATCACCCGGTGGCAAGGCCGCGCCGATTTACGTGGTTGATCGTCTCGACGTGGTGCGCGTGTTCGTCGATATTCCCGAATCGGACGCCGACTACGCGGACCAGGGGACAACGGCAAAGGTGCTTATCAAGGCTTACCGCGACGAGGAGATTCCGGCCTCGGTGACGCGCGTCAGTTGGGGGCTAAATGCGACCAGCCGCACGTTGCGTGTCGAGATCGATCTGCACAACCCCGACGCTAAAATCCGACCCGGCATGTACGCTTACGGCAAGCTGACGATCGAGCGGCCCGACGTTCGCGCGTTACCAATCGATGCGATCGAGTACCGAGGCGACCAGTCATTTTGCTGGTTATACGAAGATGGCCGCGCAGCTCGAGTCGAGATCAAGACCGGCGTCAGCGATGGCAAATGGACCGAAGTCACCCAGCGTTCGTCGAAGTCAGAGAATGAATCTCAGTCGAAAGAATCTTGGACGTCGTTCGATGGTACGGAACAAATCATTCTCGGCGACTTGTCATTGCTCACAGAGGGCGCGCCGGTTCGTGCGGCCGGTATCGAATCGAGCAAGTCCGGCGGCGGCCTGTGATGCCTCCGTCTGACCCGGCCGAAGTTGCGGAACAACGCCACGATCTCGATCGATATTCGCCGCCGTTGCCGATGGCCGATTGCTTGCTTGGTCGTTTCTGTTTCGTCCCGCCGAGGTGCTAGCGATTGAAATCGCGCCGTCCATATGCTGCCTGGAGGGGGCATATTGCGACGTTTTCCCTACCTTGTCTCCTTGCCGAAAATGCCACGGCTTTGGACAAAACTCTGCCAACATGGAATGCCGCTGCGCCCCGACGGTGCCAGTAATCTGTGCCGATTGCGTGTGACCAGTGAAGTTGCGGTGATTTTAACGGTTTCATTGATTTTTCTGGAGCGGAGCGGACGAATCTGATGGTGGCAAAAAAGGGTTTTGCTGAACGCGATCGTTTATGGATGAACGAATCAGGATGCTTGCATTGGCACGCTATCTTTTGCGGCACCGATTGCCGGTAGCGTGCGCCCTGATCGTGACTCTCGCTGGCGTCAGTAAGCGCAGTGCAGCGCAATCGACGAGCGTCGCGCCGGCAGTGTTGCGGGTCGGCCAGGCGGCCCCCATTCCGCCGCGAGGCAATTTGGTCCCTGCTCAGCAATCGCAAGGAATGGGCGTGGGACGGACCGCCATGCCGGACATTCGACTCGTCAGTTCTGTGACAGCCGCGGAGCCGACCGATGCACGATCCGTCGCACCGAACAGTGCCTTGAGATCAACACCCAGCGGCACTCCGCTACTGCAACCGTCCGAATTTCCACGATCCGCTGGCGATGGCACGGATTACGGTCCACGGTCGTCGTCCGTCAGCAGCGGTCCCCGACTGCCACGCGCGCCGCTCGAGGCCACCGATGTTCCGCTACCTCTCAACCTGGCATCGGCGCTGCAGCTTGCGGATGTCCGTCCGCTGATCGTGGCCGCCGCGCAAGCCAGCGCGTGGGTCGCCGAGGCTCAACTGCAACGTGCGAAACTTATCAAGATTCCCGAGCTCGACATTGGGACCGTCTATGTCCGGCACGACGGCTTCGGCCCGGACTTCGGCCGGGGCGTAAACAATCCGGTCTACGGGCTGCCGGGGGGCGGCGGACCGCTCAATCAGAATCTAAACGCCATGTGGGTCGGCGGCAGCCTGTACGCTGTTTTTCCCATGACCGACGCTATTTTTCAGCCCTTGGTTGCACGGCAAGTTCTCGACTCCCGGCGATTCGACATTCAGGCGGCCAAGAATGACGCCTTGCTGGCGACCGCCAATACGTATTTTCATGTCCATCAAGCGCGAGGCCAGTACGCCGGCGCCATCGATGTTGTGAAACGGGGCGAAGCGCTTGTCGATCGGGTCGCGCGGTTGAGCAAGGACCTGGTACCAAGAATCGAAGTCGATCGAGCAATGCGCATGCTGGCCGACATGCAGCAACATGCGGTTTTGGCGAGGCAATCTTGGCGCGTCGCCAGCGCCAATCTGACCGAGATTCTGCGACTTGATCCCCGTGTAGTTGTCATCCCGCTCGAGCCCGACCGTTTGCAGATCACCTTGTTTGACCCAGCTCGGCCCCTCGACGAACTGATGCCGATCGCCATGAGAAGCCGCCCCGAGATCGCATCGCAGCGAGCACTCGTCAGAGCAGCGCAACAGGGGATTCGACAGGAAAAGAACCGTCCACTGTTGCCCACCATCCTCGTTACCGGCTTTCAGACGCCAGGAGACATGCGCATGCAGGCCACGGTCTTCGGATTGGGCTCAGGCGCCAGCATGAGCAATTGGAGCCTGCGCGACGACGTGAGCATGCAAGCAATTTGGCAACTCGAAGGGCTCGGCCTTGGCAACCTGGCGCGGATCAAGAAGCAACGGGGAATGGAGTCGAACGCCATCATCGATCTCTACAAACTGCAAGACTTGGTCGTGGCCGAGGTAACTCGCAGCCAGGCAAATCTTCAATCCGCGGCCGTCCGCGTTATCGAAGCAGAGCGATCATTGCGTGAAGCAATTATCACGTTCGACGGCAATTACGAAGGACTGACTCAGACCAAACGGTTCGACAATGTTCTCGTGCAGGTTTATAGGCCGCAAGAAGTCGTCATCTCGCTGGAAAATCTACGGGTGGCCTATGACCAATATTTCGGAACGGTGGCCGACTATAACCGAGCGCAGTTCGAATTGTTCCATGCGCTGGGTTATCCGGCGCGCGAAGTCTCGGCGCTTCGTCCGCCTGGCGATTACCTGCCGGTCGATACGAATCGTCCGAGGTATTTACCACCGGTCGGCGTTGGTCCGCCGCCGGCAACGCGGTAGCCCAGAAAAAGTACCACAGCTGGCTGGCATCCAGCGCGTGCCAGGAAAAAAGGAGTTGCGTCCGATGAACCGATTCTCAGGATTGCAAATCGTGGCGACAATGCTGCTGGCTGGCAGCACGCCCCAGCTCTGCCGGGGCGATGCGCCGCGACAGTCTCTGCCTGCCGGCACTCAAACGGTCGCAACCGCAACCGGATCGAGCTCTCAATACAACAACTACAATGGTGTTCCAGCCGTTCCGGCGGTGAATCCTGCGATAGGCACGTCTCAGCCCGGCAAAGCCACGTCGTCACGGACGAATCCCCGGCGGGCCGTTCAACTCACCTCGGCGTCGTCACCCGTGCCTACGACCCTGTCGCGTCGTCAATCCGCACAGCCCGACGAGTCGCCCGAGCTGTTGCCAACACCGGGATCTAGCAATGGACCTGGGGGCATAAGTGGCCCAACATCGCGCGCTGGCGGGTCGCCGGAAGTATTGCCCGACCTGAGCGGCGCGGTGAACTTACCGCCTGGTCAGCTCGAGCAAACCGATGTGGCGTTGCCGATTAATCTAGCCACCGCCTTGCAGCTCTCCGACGCGCGGCCACTTATCGTCGGCGCGGCGCAGGCTGGCGCCTGGGTAGCCGAGGCGCAATTGCAACGCGCCAAGGTACTTTGGGTGCCCACCTTCAACGCCGGCACGGACTACATCCGGCACGACGGTTTCGGCCCGGACTTTAATCGGGGTGTTAACACCGCCGCGCGACCCTTGAATCAAAACATTAATTTCCTCTATAGCGGTATCGGCTTCACACAAAATGTCGCCATGACCGACGCGATCTTCCAGCCATTGGCCGCCAGGCAGACGCTGGACGCGCGTCGTTGGGATATCCAGACCGCCAAGAATGATGCGCTGCTCGCCACCGCCAACGCGTACTTCAGCGTGCATCAATTCCGTGGACAGTACGCCGGCGCGGTCGATGTCGTCGGACGCGGCCACAAACTGGTGGAGCGGATCGAGTTTCTCAGCCAGGACCTGGTCCCACGCATCGAGGTCGATCGCGCCAAAAGAATGCTCGCCGACATCGAGCAGCAAGCCGCGTCAGCACGGCAAATGTGGCGCGTCTCCAGCGCTGATCTGACCCAGGTATTGCGTCTCGATCCTCGAGTCGTCGTCGTTCCTCAGGAGCACGATCATCTGCAAATCACATTGATCGAACCGAATCGAACCCTCGACGACCTGATTCCCCTGGGACTGACCAACCGCCCCGAACTGG
The DNA here is from genome assembly GCA_036490175.1 of Pirellulales bacterium. Taxonomy (NCBI): domain Bacteria; kingdom Pseudomonadati; phylum Planctomycetota; class Planctomycetia; order Pirellulales; species Pirellulales bacterium. The sequence continues at coordinate 23,873 of DASXEJ010000346.1, forward strand.
CATCGCAACGTGCGCTCGTCCGCTCGGTTGCCGAGAAAATCCGCCAAGAGAAAGGACGCCTATTGATGCCCAGCCTCATGCTGAGCGGCTTCCAAACGCCAAATGAATTGATCCAGTTCGGCGCCCAAGGCATCGGCTACGGAAGGAACATGAACCTGTGGAGCTTGCGCGACGACTTGAGCCCGCAAGCGCTCTGGCAATACGAAGGGTTGGGATATGGCAATATGGCCCGCATCAAGGAGCAGCGGGGAGAGCAGTCGCGTGCGTTGATTGAGCAGTTCCGGATTCAAGATTCCGTGGCCGGCGACATAACGCGGGCCCAAGCGCGTCTGCAATCGGCCACCGTGCGGGTCGTGCAGGCCGACCGCTCGGTACGAGAGGCCCTCATCACATACGAAGGCAACTATGAAGGGCTGGCCCAAACCACTCGGTTCGGCAATGTGCTGGTCCAGGTCTACAGACCGCAAGAGGCAGTGGTCGCCCTCAGCAATTTGCTCGTGTCTTACAACCAATACTTTGGAACGGTGGCCGACTACAACCGCTCTCAGTTCGAATTGTTCCACGCGTTAGGCTATCCAGCCAAGGAAGTTTCTGTGCTGCGGACGCCTGGTGATGTCGCACCGGTCGATACTAGTCGGCCTGGATATTTGCCTCCGGTGGGAGTTGGGCCGCCGCCGTCGACACGTTAGATCGATCGCGTCAGCGACGGCCTTCGATCATGTCGATCAGATCCGGAGTGGCGCCAGTGTCGGCATGGGCTTCGCCGCTGCCTGGGAAGCCCCCCAAGCGCAGCAGGTTCGCCTCATCCTGTCTGGCGCCGGCATAGAAACCGTACTCACTCGCGCCGCTGCCGTCAGCAGAAACTTCGCTGACTAAATGCTCCGAAATAGAGTGCCCGTGTGCCAGGTATCCATATCCGTTGCCGGGAATGCAAACCCGTGGTCCATGCTTTCGGTGCGGACAGTAGTCCGGATAGTAGTGCGTGTAAACGGTTTTGCCGCCGACCGGATAGTAACATCTGTCCGGGCTTTCGACCGGCGACAGGATTGCTACGCCGCGTCGATAGGGCACCGCATAGTCCGATCCGCAGGCCCGCTTGCGACAAATCGGTGTGGGCACAACCAGTTGCGGATTATACGGCCCGTTGGGACAGCTATCGGCGCGAGCAACGTTTACGTCGCTCGGCAGCGCGACGGCGGTGAGAACCATCGCAGCAATCGAGAATGAAAGTCGCCGCGCCATCCGTGATTCTCCTAGCTTGCCACGATGGTAGAATCCTCACCTGTTTCTTAATTCGTACTTTCCACTGAAAAAGATGCTCGATGCCTGCTGGCGGCGGATTCTTCGTTCGCAGGTTGTCACACTTACGGAGTTCGACTCATTTTTCCTGATCGACAAGGTCAGCAACGCCGGCACTTGACCGAGCCAGGAAGCAGCCGCGCAGTTGTTCGCTCCCCTCGTGCCGGACTGGTAATGGGACGCTAGCTGCACAAATCCCGGCGATAATGCAATCGCGGTGTACCTGGATTGGGGTTTTTCAACCAGCCCGGTCCATTTTCGGGAGTGCTGCATTCGTTCGAGTTTTTGAGAAAGAGCCCGTCATTCGCCTCCTTCTGCCGCCCTTCGATGTCCACCGACGTGCGAGATCAGTTGTTGAGGAAACCTTAGGATTCACGAAGCTTCCAGCGGCAACTAGACGGGGGCACCTCTCTCTTGCCTGGTGGACGTGGTTTGTGATGCGTCATTGGGTCCGAGCTATCGGCTCCGTGGGTTCTGCGTAGTGGATGTCGGCGCCAAGCCTTGCTTTTTCGCAACAGTCTTGTTGCGGCAATCGTCGGCTGTTACTCTTTGGTTTGTAGACCTCTCCATCAGGGGCACGCTAGCCAAGTGAAAACTAAGTGACCCATTCGCGGTCGTTTCTTTTTCAGTTTTCGGAACACTGAGGAGAGGGCCCCATGTGTCTTTCCATTCGATTCTGCGCGCGCAGACAACGGTCGTCTTTTAGGATTTGCCCTGGTTGCCTGGGCGTGGCGACGGTCGCCGCCTGGCTGCTCCTGTTCGAGTCGCCGGCGTTCGCAATTCAGGTGAGCATTGAATCTCTCACCCTGATGCCCGACAACACTTCGAGCGGCGTGTATTCTTCCGCGGGGCTCGGCACCGCGACTTGGGACTCTGACTTGTCGGTACTCAATCCCGGCGGGACCGTAGCCGACGTCGGAGGTGCATCAACGAGCGCTCAGGTGCGCTACGCGTTGGCGATGACCGCCGCCGCGACGGGAGCGGATACCGACACTCTCTCCGCAACGTCCCACTTTCAGGTCACCTTCGCTCTGACGAATAACGACCCGACGAACACGCGACCGGTGGAAGTTTCGATTGCCCTCAATGGTTCGGGCGTGATGGTCGACGACGGTCCGCCCGCGGGCTTCCGCAGCGAGTATTCGTTTTCGCCCACGGGTTCGTCGTTCTCGAAAAACGGAGTGACCGATACTTGGAATCCCGCGCCCAGTGACTCGGTGGGATTGGGTAATGGAAATTCAACTTTCGCAGGGTTGAACACCACGTTTGGCTTTCCCGCCGATTTCGGCGCCGGGACCGAGCACTTTACGCTCGACCTCTACTGGACCAACGTCCTCAGCGTCAACAATCAGGGATCGACCGCTGTACTTGCGGGCCTGAATACCGGGCTGAATCCACTGATCGGTGCAGCGCAGTTCTATCCGTCGGCACAGGGGCACCTGGACCCGGCCGCTGACGGCCAGTTCGTCTCGATCACGGCCACGGTCGTCCCGGAGCCTTCGACGCTCGCCCTGGCTGCGCTCGGCGGACTGGCATTGCTCTTGGGGCGACGACGTGATGCGGAGCGCTTGGGGGCGTAAACTTTGGCGACAAGACATTGCGCCCAGCTGGCAAGCGGGCGCAATGTCCCAACGCTGCGATCGCCACGTCGCCGCGGTAACCGACATCGGTCAGCGCCGACCCCACACCGTCGGTGGCAGGTCGAAACCGCTCAGGCTCGGTCAATAATCGCGCCGAAGATTTGAATTGCTGATCGTCGCCGGGGTCGTCGGCTAACAGACATGCGTTGAGTGCCAAGAACTACTCAAACACGTTTCCTCGCGCGCTTCGACCCGGGCGCCTTTTGGGAACGAGGGGTTAAAACAACCGTGCCGCGAGTACCCAATAACACGAAGCCGTTGACACGCCCAGAAGCTACATTGTCCAGGAGGGCCTTATCGATAGCCGTATGCCGGAGCTGGGCCGTTGTGTCCGAACCCGTAGTTGAACTGCGGCGCTTGGAAATTCTGCGGCCGATACTGGTTCAGGTTGTAGCCGTAGTTCTGGGTGCGCAAGCCGGGGATGAACACCGGCTGGAATCCCTGATACAAGTTCCCGACCATATAGTTGCCGCCTCCCGTATTCAGTCCGTACCCGATCCAGGTTGGAACGTCCTGGCTGGGCAATGCGCCCCTCATCGCCTTGAAACATTATCTGCAAGTGACTGACGCCGACTTTGAGCGGGCGGCCGATGCGTCAGGGAAAGGCGGCGCAGAAAGTGGCGCACGAAGCGCACAGAATACGGCGCCGCCGGGACGCGCCGCGAAGGGCGGGGAATCGCACGATCCAATCGCAACCTTTGTTGGGTGCGGCTCTTTTGCGACTCTCAGCGATACGCAACTCATTGACGCACAATCGCTTAGCGGAGAGGACAGGATTCGAACACCCCACGAAAATACCGGGGAATCAACGGTTTCTGACCAAAGCGGCGCAGAATCCGGCGCAATTGATGACGAATCCGAGCCAGCGGACCCCAACCTATCCGCCGTCATCGATGCGTGGCCGACTCTGCCGGGACCGATCAAGGCCGGCATCCTGGCGATGGTCAGAGCGGCCGGACGCTCCGTGTGAACATCTTG
>DASXEJ010000347.1 GCA_036490175.1 Pirellulales bacterium
CCCGCGTGTTTACCACGACGATGGGTTCGGCCCAGGACATGGAGAGCGAAGGCTATCGGCGGATGCTGGTCAACTCCTGCTACTGGGGCTTGGGCATGGAAGACAAGATCGCCGCCAAGAGCAACGTCGATCTGGTCGGCCGCTACGTGGCCCATCCCTTCCGCGCCGGCGGAGCGAGCAAAGGCGTCAAGCCGGCCGACCTGGCGGAGTTTTGAGGACTAGAAAACGGGCGACGGTGGCCATTGGACATACGACGCATTTTTTGGCCGTTGCAGACTCCGGTCATGGATGGCGATTGCGATTTGGTTTTGCCGCGACCGCCGCGCAGCAAATGGTTTTGGCCGCTCGTGCAAGTGGCGATCGTGCTGGTCGTTTTGGGTTGCGCCTACGGTGTGGTCGCGTTTCGGTATTGGAATGACCGGCCGAAGTTGACGCATAACTATGCCGCCGAGATCAATCAGCGAATCTTGGCGTTGCCGGAGTCCGAGCGTGGCTGGCGGCGCTATCTTCCGATTCTGGCCGAGCTGGCCCGAGACTGGCCGACAGAGCCTTGGGGCGGCGAACCGGCGGAGGTGCTAACGCGAGAGGATGTCTGGTCGTTCGTGGAAGCTAAGCGGGCAATCCTCGCACAGGCGAGGGAACTGGCAGAACTGCCGGCACTCGGTTATCCGCTGCGCGACCGTGCGACGCTCGAAGAGGCCGTCAGCGAACACCCCGAGCTGACTCGGGCGCAACTCGAGAAAAGCTTGCAGGCACCAAGCGAAAACCCGTGTCTCATAGGGGTTCGGCTACCATTTTCCACCTTCACCAACCTGACTTGTTGCCTGCGGGCAGAAGCCATGTTGGCCGGCAACCGGGGCAACGGCCGACTCGCCGGCGATGATTTGCTGGCCGTGATGCGATTGGCCGATCAGCTTCGCGAATCAGAGTTTTTGATCTCCGATCTGGCCGGGGCGCGTGAGTTGTCGCGTGCCTTGCACAGTTTGGGACTGCTGCTGGAGCTTCCGACAATTCCATTCTCGGACGATCAGTTACGCAAACTCGAGCAGGGCGCGCTCGCATTCGGCGGTGGTGACATCCCGTTGCGCGTCGACGGCGAGCGACTCGTGTTTATGGACCTCGTTCAACGGGTCTATACGGACGACGGCCAGGGCGACGGCCACATGTTCGCCCCAGCCGTCGAGCAGGCACTCGGAGGTCGCGACGAGCCGGGCTGGCGAATGCTGATCCTGGCTCCGCTGACGACTGGTCGGTTCTGGTCGAGGCGGCAAGTCGTTGATCGTTACGAGCGGCTGTTCAAGCTGTGGCAAGAATGCCTGGCTACGCCAATACTGCAAATAGACAAGTCCCCATATTTCACCGAACTGAAGCGCCTCAAGGCCGACAAGCGCAATAGCCTGCTAACATTGATGCTTTTCGATTCCCTTGGGCCCGCTTTGCGCCGGGCGCAGGTACGGCAGCAGCGCGATGCGATCCTTGTCGTCAGCGCCGCAGCCCGGTATCGGCTGGCGCATGGCTCGTGGCCAAAGACGATCGAGGAGCTAGTGCCGAAGTTTCTAGCCCGGGTTCCACCAGATCAATTGTCCGACAGCCCGATCTGCTATCGGCTTGTAGACGGCAGTCCGGTCGTTTACTCGCGGGGAGCGGACGGAGAGGACGACGGCGGTGTGCCCGCTCGTCTTGCTGGGGGAGCAGCGGTCGATTTCGATCAGCCGTCCGAGCCCACGCGCGCTTGGCGCTGGGACAACATCGAGGCGCTCGATCAACAGCCCCGAGGCGATTGGGTCTTGTGGCCAATTACGGATCGCGCCGAAGTACCACTGGAAGGGGCGCCTTGAGGCGCCGCCGGCACCGGCTATTCGGTGATCTCGCGGAGCATTTGCGACAGGTCGCGCGGAGGGACGTCTTCCAGCCGCTTGCCCAGGCGGTCGAGCCGCTCGTTGAGCTTGACGGCCGTTTCCTGCATCTGGCCGTGCGTTTCTTCCGATCCGCCGTAGAGCACGAAATTCTTGCCGCGGGTCAACCGCGTATGGCCATCATCGCCGTCGAGCCCCAGGCCCAACAGCGCGGCTGGTTTCTTGGTTTTTCGCGAGGCTTTCAAGAGTGGAACCTTTCCGAGGAACATCCGCCTCAATTCAAGCGTTGGCCCGCAACTTTTTTACGGAGGGTCTTGGGTTGCTTGCCCCGAGGCTGCCCGACAAATCGTATTTCGACGCGTCGTCCAAGTGCCTCGGCGATGCGGTTGAGGATTTTCAGCGAGTGCCCGTCATAGTCCGCATCTTCCAATCGCGCGATCACGGATTGGTACGTTCCAACCCGGTCCGCTAGTTCTTTTTGCGTCAAACCCGCGGCCGCCCGGGCATCGTGGATTGCCGTGGCAACACTCGCATTGAAGAGTTCGTGTTCGACGGCGTCGGCCAAATCCGGATCGGCGGCGAGCTTGCTACGGATTACTTCGACCAGGTTCTTCGTCGTGCGTGCCATCTTCGTACGCCCTCACAGTTCCAGGTCGGCGGTGCAGATGTCGGGATTCAATTTGACGAGTTTCTTTCGTTCGATGGCAAGGTCGATCTCCGCGTCCGGAACTTCCGCTTCTTTTGTCAGGCCGTGCGACAAAGCGACGGCGTTCTTTCCGTAAAAGAAATACAAGATTCGGTAATGGCGGTTGCCGGTGGTAGCGCGAAGTTCGTGGATCCCGTCGCGAAGCGTGTCTGCGTGTGGCCGGCGCATGTCGAATCCCGCTTCCGCAAGCTGGATGATCCTCGCCAGGCACTTTGCATACGCCTTCGGCTCCCGAACTTCTAGCCAATTGAGCCACTCCAGGATCGGCACCTTGCCGTCCGATTCCCGAAATGCGCGAACCTCCGTCCCGGGCATCCGGTGGGCCCTGTTATAACAATATTGCTATCTTCGGCCAAAGTCAATCAGCCGCGTGACCCAAAACGGGCGAACCTGCATTGGAACATGGAACGAACCCACGCCCGGCCAAGGCTTTAGGCCTGGCTGCTCTTGCTGATGATCTCGCGCACGGCTTGCCGGGCCAGCTTGAAGGCGCTGGACAGCACCTGGGCCCGGGCTTCCATTTGCTCGGCGCTGAAGCTGCGCGGGCCGGGGTTTTCTGTCAGGCCGGCGATGGCC
>DASXEJ010000348.1 GCA_036490175.1 Pirellulales bacterium
ATGCCAACGGAATGGGCGGATTGACGCGGGACGGACGAGAATATGTGATCACGACCAATCGCGCGCAGCGCACACCAGCGCCGTGGGCCAACGTCTTGGCAAACGCCGAGTTCGGTACCGTCGTGACAGAAAGCGGAGGCAGCTACACATGGTTCGAGAACGCCCACGAGTTTCGGCTGACCCCTTGGTACAACGACCCGATCACCGATCGCAGCGGCGAGGCCCTTTATCTGCGTGACGAAGAAAGCGGTCGCTTCTGGTCTCCGACGCCGCTGCCGGCGCCGGGACACGCGGGCTATGTCACGCGGCATGGTTTCGGTTACAGCGTATTCGAAGCAACCGAAAACGGCATCGTATCCGAGATGACGATGTTCGTGGCGCTCGATGCACCGGTGAAGGTCATCCTGTTAAAGATACGCAATACGACTCAAGAAACGCGGCGTCTTTCGGCGACATGCTGTGTGGAATGGGTGCTAGGTGAGTTGCGGCCGAAATCTTTGATGCACGTGGTGACGGAAATCGATCCGCAGTGCGGGGCACTGATCGCGCGCAATGCCTATAACGCGGAATTCCCTGGTCGTTTGGCCTTCCTGGAGATGAGCGAAGCGCAACGCACGGTTAGTGGAGACCGAACGGAGTTTTTCGGCCGCAATGGCACCGCGGCCAATCCCGCCGCGATGTCGCGCAGCCGGCTTTCCGGCAAGGTTGGCGCCGGGTTCGACCCTTGCGGGGCTATGCAATCGGCGTTCGAGCTTGCGGCAGGGCAGGAGCGCGAATTGGTCATTTGCCTGGGTGCGGCCGAGAACATCGATCAGGCGCGCGATCATGTGCAACGTTTTCGCGGTGTGGGGGCCGCGCATGCGGCTCTAGAAGCGGTCTGGCATTATTGGAAGCGCACGCTAGGCGCCGTTTACGTGGAAACGCCCGACCCCGGGATTAATGCTCTGGCCAACGGCTGGCTGTTGTACCAGACCTTGGCCTGCCGCATCTGGGGGCGCAGCGGCTATTACCAATCGGGCGGTGCCTTTGGGTTCCGCGACCAATTGCAAGACGTTATGGCGCTCGTGCATTCACAGCCGCAGTTAATGCGCGAGCACTTGCTGCGCGCGGCCGGGCATCAGTTTCCGGAAGGAGATGTACAGCATTGGTGGCATCCGCCGACAGGACGCGGAGTTCGCACACATTTTTCCGATGATTACTTATGGCTGTCCCTGGCAACTTGCCGGTACGTGAAGCATATCGGGGACACAGGCGTGCTCGACGAGCGCGTCCCGTTTATCGAAGGCAGGCCATTGAAACCCGAGGAAGAGGCGTATTACGACTTACCGACCAAGAGCGACCAATCGGCCACGCTCTATGACCACTGTGTACGGTCGATCCAAAACGGCTTGCGATTCGGCAGCCACGGCCTGCCGCTGATCGGTTGCGGTGACTGGAATGACGGCATGAACCTGGTAGGGGAGGGTGGAAAAGGAGAAAGCGTTTGGCTGGCATTCTTCCTGGTCCACGTTCTGCACGAATTCGCCGACGTGGCCCGCCTTCGCGCGGATCAAGCTTTCGCCGATAAGTGCCTCGCACAGGCTGCCGAGCTGACAAAGAATATCGAAAGCAACGCTTGGGACGGAGCCTGGTATCGGCGTGCCTACTTCGATAACGGAGAGCCGCTGGGGTCCGCTCAGAATAGCGAATGCCAGATCGATTCCATTCCGCAGAGCTGGTCTGTCCTCTCCGGCGCCGGTAGCGCCGATAGATCGCGGCAGGCGATGGCCGCGGTCAACGACCGTTTGGTCCGGCGCGACGCTTCGTTGATTCAGTTGTTTGATCCGCCTTTCGATAAGTCGCCCTTGGATCCGGGCTATATCAAGGGGTATCTGCCTGGGGTGCGCGAAAACGGCGGGCAATACACGCATGCCGCAATTTGGACCGTGATGGCATTTGCCGAGATGGGGGATCGAACGCGCGCGTGGGAATTGCTGTCGCTCATTAACCCTCTGAACCACGGTTCGACCCCGCCGGGAATCGCGACTTACAAAGTCGAGCCGTACGTCATTGCAGCCGACGTCTATGCGGTGTATCCGCATGTGGGTCGTGGAGGTTGGACGTGGTACACCGGTTCGGCAGGCTGGATGTATCGGCTGGTTATCGAGTCGTTACTCGGAATCCGACTCGATGTCGATAAACTCCGCTTCCAGCCCTGCCTACCGTCGGGATGGCCGTCGTTGCAGATCCACTACCGCTACCGCGAGACTTTTTACCACATTACGATCCGCAACAGCGGTGGCGGCACAACGGTCAATCGCGTCGTTGTCGATGGAAACGAACAACCCGAAAAGTACGTTCCACTAGTCGATGATCGGCGGGATCATCGTGTCGAAGTCGAAGTGAGCTGACCTCGTAAACCGCGCATCGAACGTGAAGGCGGCAAATGCCGTGAATTGCACGCGAGGATGGCTATTAATGGATCCTGAGTTTGCGGATCATCGACGCGGTGATCGATTGATTCGTTGACAGTATTTCTGCCCAAGGGTCCTGCTTGAGCTTTGCAAAGCGGGCAGGCATATTCTTCACGCGGAAATAGCTCGACGTGATTTTAGGGCTCAACTCTTCCCACTCCAGCGGTACGCTCACCGGTGCCGTAGCGCTGGCTCGCGTCGAGTAAGGGGCGATGGCGGTGGCGCCGCGATCGTTTCGCAAGTAATCGACGAAGATTTTTCCTTTACGAGCTGCTTTGCTCATCTTGGCGATGTACCGATCCGGAGCCGCGGCGACCAGAAAGTCTGCCACAGAGCGGCAAAAGGCTTTCGCATCGGCCCAAGTGGTGCGGCGGCGAATCGGCACCACGATATGCAGCCCCTTGCCTCCTGTCGTTTTTACGAAGGAGAGTAGTCCTAATTCTTCAAGCAATAGCCGTACTTCTCTCGCTGCCGTGACGACTTGAGGCCAGGCGACGGTCGGATCTGGATCGAGGTCAAAGATCAGGCGGTCGGGTTTTTCAAAGTGATCGGCTTGCGAACCCCACAGATGGATTTCCAGAGCGCCCATTTGCACTAGCGATACTAGTCCGGCGAGATCGTACAAAGCCAGGTAATCTTCGGTGGTCCGCTTTTCTTTGACTTGGAACCGCCGCAGATATTCGGAGGTTCCTTCGCCCGGATGCTTTTGGAAAAAACACTTTTGTCCACTGCCGGCCGGACAGCGGACCAAAGATAGCAATCTATTTTGTACGTGAGGCAACATCCAAGGCGCCGCCTGCTCGTAGTATTCGGCCAGATCCAGTTTCGTGATGCCGACTTCCGGATAAAGGATCTTGTCGGGATGAGACAAAGTCACGCCCGCGACCACGCTTGTCGCGGAGCTAGCCTTTGTGTGCGGTGGGGATTTCGGCTTCTTCCTGGATTTCATCGCGGTCGCAGTGGCTCGCGCATGATTTCGAGAGGTTGCCGCTTCGCGACGCGCGCCGGCCCGAGTCCGCATAGTGCGACCGTTTTGTGCCACGGCGCCGCGTGGCCCCCACACGCGATCCGACTGCGCGGCGATTTGCTCGAGGTCGCGCCCCGTGGCAATGCTCAGAGGTTTTTTGGCGGTGATATCGAGGGCCGGTTTCGCGTAGCGGTCCTGCTCCTTGAACAAAAACCAATGCCGTTCGTCGGCCGTGCTGCGTCGCCCTCCCTTGCGAACCAGCATCCAACCACCATGCAGCTTGTGGCCCTTGAGGACGAATTTTAGAGCGCCGTCCCGGTAGCCTTTTCTGGCATCTCCGACCGCCTCCCAAGTGCCTTGGTCCCAAAGGAGAACGGTTCCCCCACCATATTCACCTTGCGGGATGATACCCTCAAAGCTGCCATACTCCCGCGGATGATCCTCGACCTGCATGGCCAAACGCTTTGTGGCGGGATCGAGCGACGGCCCCTTGGGCACGGCCCAACTCTTCAAAACGCCGTCCAACTCCAAACGAAAATCATAATGCAGATGCGAAGCGTCGTGTTTTTGAATAACGAAGCTTAGATTCTCGCGCGAGGCAGCAGTCTTGCCGCGCGGCTCGCCGGTGACTCTAAAGTCTCGCTTCCTTCGGTATTCGGTCAATCCCATATACGGCCATCATGAAGCATCGGAACCACGATCCCAGCATCGGCGCCATGCGGCTGCCCTACGAAAACATGTCGCGCCGCGAGAAGCTGCGGCGCGACATGCTTACCATCCGGCCTCATTCTACTGCTGGCGGAGTCCGTCGGCATTGAACGGCTTTAGGTTCGTCAATTCGCGATGGTTTTCTGTCGTGGGAAACAGGTCCCATAAGTTATCAGACCCATCGACGCCGATTTGCAGATTACCGACCGTCAGTGGTGTCGACCGCGCAACAAATTCTGAGCCATTGCCGCGATCGAATCGAACCACAATCGGGTAGCTCGAACTGAGCGTTCGCGCGCCGCCCGCAGGCACGGTCAGATCCTCGCCGTGGAAGATGAAGTTGAATTCCTGCTTGTTTTGCGAGTTGTCCAGCACGATTTCAAATCGCTGCCGATAAAGCTGCCAGCCAAGATCCGTGGGCGTGAAATTGTAGGTGCCCGGGGACAGCTTGTAGGACGCGTGCCCATACTTGCCCCCGCGGTCATACTCGATTGTCCAACTCCGCCCATTGCTAGCCGGCGCCAACTTTTGCGTCATGCCGGGCTGCGCAACATAGTGATTTCCGTTGATGTTGTAATTGATCGTGCCTCGCGAACTGGCTGGGTTGACCAGCAGCACGCCGTCGGTGACTTCCTGTCCTTGAGCCTCGGCCAAGGGGGCACCCGTCACGATCGGCAGGCCGAGAGCCTCGGCCGCGTTGCCTCTTGAAATGATCAGCGATGCATGGCCCTGATGTCCAATGAGTATCTCACGGTCGCTGAGCACGATGGCTGTGCCGACGGGAAGCGTGGGGTCGAATACCATGGTCACATCGCTGCCGGTCGGGAGTTTCGCGATCGAGCCTTTGCCCGGAGCCGCCGATTCGATCATTTTGCGGGCTTCAACCCACGTCTTGAGTGCTTTGACTGGCCCCGCGACATCCGCGACGGCGGGGGTCGACCCAGCGATCTTGCCAAGCGCCATATCGAGGTCGGCAACATTTTGCTTCATGGCCGCCTTATTTTTTTCCGCGTCTTGCGTCAGCCGCGTCATCAGCCGTTTCACGTCGGCTTCGTGGGCCGCTAACTCGGCGCCCGCAGTGTCCTGAGGGTTGCCCTTGACCCAAGTTTCGTACACCGCCGTCGGGTCGCCAGCGCGCAGCGCGCCGATCAAGGCTTGCTGGCTTTCAGTTTTCCAGCCGGTCGTCTTGGTAAGGATAGCTACTTCGTCCGGCAAAATGGTCTTGAGCTTTTCGCACAACTCTGTCACCTGGTCGGAAATGTGCCGATCGATATTCGACAACGCAGTACGTTGAGAGTCGGCAGTGAGTGGCACCGGACAAAGAATCTTATTACTCATTGCCACGGGTTTGTTCGGCTCGAAGCTGTTAGCCCGTAGCGCTGAATTCCCCAATGATGGCTGTGGGCCGAATCGGGCCGGTGCAGCTGTTTGGCTCCGTGCAGTGTCACTCGCGTAACACAAGAGCCCGCAGACCATAGCGCATTGCAACATTTTTAGAAACATGGCCAGATCCTCCACGGCAGACAAAAAGGGAAAAGGCCCCTTCACTCGGGGCAATTTGAAAACATGCGCACAACCCGTAACCGGTAGTCTTGCGCTTGCAAATAGTGTTCCAAGTTCGGATTCCGGGCGGATCGCTCGCGCGGACCGATGTGATCTGGGCCGGCGCTTGTCAGTGTGACAGCCAGGCAATCAGCCGGATCGATCCCAGCCAGCATGAAGTGGCAATATTTGCAGCCGCAATCAGACGAGCCACACGGGAAATGTTGTTCCGTTTTCGTGGTAAGCTATAGATTGAGGCTGCCCGTCGCGGCCGATTTGGAATTCACGTTCGAACGCGTAGAGGTCAAGAATGAATAGCTCCCTCGTTCGTTGGCTCGGGGGGGTGCTGTTTACCGTGACCGTCCTGAGTGTGAGTTACGCTCTGGCCGAGCATCCACGGTGGGCCCCGATGGCACCTCAGCCGACTGCCAAGACGAATCACAAGGCCCACACGTCGCGTAGTTATCGCGGCCGCTCCCCAGCGCGCATTAGGAATTCGAATTGCGCGGCAGTTGATGGGCGAAAGTTGCAGGCCTTCAAGAGTGAACGTTCCGTGTCGTCGGCAGGTCCAGCTGCGGCGCCGCAAGCTCGGGCTGTCGACGCCGCCCCGCACTAGCGCGTGTCTGCGGTGCCATTCATCGGGGTGTAACGGCGAATTGAATTCGTCGTTGAAGTAAGACCGCCTCTACAGAAGGATCGATCTCAGGTATCCGTCTCGGATGACGGCCCGCCCTGGGAATTGAGCCATTCTTCATCGGGAACTTCCGATCCCCGCTCGCCTGCTCCGCCCGATTGTTTCCACACGTCGAGCGCGCCGTCGGCGAAACCTTGCACGAATATGCCTTGCCGCAAAGCACTCTGCGGCACGTTCGCGTCGAATACCACCGCCGAGCGCCAAAACCCGGCAATGTCGCGCGGCGTTTCGTTTGATTGCGGATATAGCACCTGAAACAAACGCTTAAAGGCCGTTTGTCCGGCATCGTGGCCGACGAACCAGCCCTGCCAGTCGCGATCGGATTTCCCCATGTGCAGGGCTTGCAGATTCCGTAACTCGGCCTCGCAATCGGCGTGCTTTGCCCAATGCTTTCCGCGGGCCAGCCCATCGTCGTATATTGCCATTTCGCGACCTTTTCCCGTCAATCGATCTCAACCTGCTTTGGTAATCTGGTGACGCCGCGTGCGCGGGATCACATAGAGGGTTGTAGCGGATCGCTCGCCGTCCCGACAGATGCCAGATGATGCCGTCACGCATCGACCAGGAGATGGTCCTTAATCATCGGCACAAATCAGAGGGCGAAAACCCCGCTGCCGCGGAAAGGCCACGAGCTGTAACGGGAGACGCGTCACCCAACCATAATTCAAAGGCCAATCCGCTGCGGTGCGCGACGGGCCGCTACGCTTTCTTGTTCGAGGCTTTGCGTGTTCCCTTGGTCTTCGGTTTTGACGCGACCTTGATCGCGGGCGCGCTGGTCGATTTCTTGGATGCGGGTTTCTTGGTGTGTTTTTTTCCGACCTGGGCCGACGTCTTCGAGGTAACCTTGGCTGCTGCGCTCTTGGACGAGGCAGCCGTCTTGGCGCGGACACTCTTGATCACCTTGGCTCCGCGCTCTCCGGCCGAGCGAATTGTGTCGACCGCGGTTTTCAGCGGGTGATTTCCTTTAGCAGACGAATTGCCAACCAGGGCGCCTACAACCCCGCCGGCGACCGCGCCGACGGGCCCCCCGACGATTCCGCCCAAAACCGCACCGGTGACGCCACCGGCGGTTTGCTTCGAGACAGTCGTCACATTCTCTTTCTTTGTCTGTTGCGTCTTTTTTGGCATCGCGTGTACTTCTCCACTTGCTAAGGATCTTGGGATGGCCCCGATCGCGTGGAACCGCGGACGTTACAAATTTGAAACCGATCGAATCGCCTTGAGCGCGGCCATGAGTTCAGCCGCACGTCGACCAAACGGGTGAGCTCCTCACGTCCAGCACGGCTGCATGTCTGTCATTCTGCACCTGTTTAATGCCGGTCGCGTGGGAAATGACCAGTTTGTCAAGCAGTGCAAATGCGAGGCCTTATTGCGGCCAAGGGTCGACTTAGTTAGCTGTTTTTTGCGCGACCAGCATGAATCGTTGGCATAAACAAGTTTTGGGCACCCATCATCGTGCGATCGCATGAACGTCGACGGGATTGCCAGGCACATACGTGTGTTTGTCCGACAAACGCCCGCTTTTGACATCCGTACGGCACGTCAATTGCAACCATAGTAGAGAGGCGGCATGGCAGAGATGGGCATTTCTTCAATGAGGGAATTACCTATGAAAGCGACCTGCTTCGGCGGATTGTGTCTTTTGTTGTTAGCTGGATGTAACGACAGCGCGTTGTCTTCCAAGCCATCACCGTCGAACTCGCCGGCGGCTGTTGATCCAACGAACACGGGGACCAATACGCGTGACCGTGGGGCAGCCACCAAGACGCCGATCGATCAAAACGAGAACCAAGCGGACATAGATCTCACCGCGGGGATTCGGAAGCGGGTGATCGGCAGCAGCGGTATGTCGACCGAGGCGCAGAACATCAAGATCATTACTCAAGACGGCAAGGTGACCCTGCGCGGCCCGGTGAAATCGACTTTCGAAAAGGACAGAATCGAGATTATCGCCCATGAAGTTGCCGGGGTGACCAACGTAGATAGTCAACTGGACGTTGCTCCCTAGCTTCTCACTCAATCATTTAGGAGTTCCGGTCATGTCTAAATCAGTGTTTTGCATCGTTAAAACGCGCGATCAGGCCTTGGGAATCGTCGATCGCCTGCGGGAGGTCGGATTCACGAGTAGTGACATTTCTGTGCTGATGCCCGACAAAACCGGCACGCGCGATTTCGCGCATGAGCATCATACAAAGGCTCCCGAGGGAACCGCCGCGGGCGCTGGAACCGGCGCAGCGATTGGGGGTGGGCTCGGCTGGCTGGCAGGCATCGGCGCGCTAGCCGTCCCGGGACTTGGGCCACTCATTGCAGCCGGCCCCATCATGGCCGCCCTTGCCGGCGCCGCCGTGGGAGGGACGATCGGTGGCCTGACCGGCGCACTGATCGGCCTGGGCATCCCCGAGTTCGAGGCCAAGCAATACGAAGGAAAAATCAAAAGCGGTAATGCGCTGATCTCCGTTCACTCAGAGGACTCGGCCGAAGTCGCGCGGGCGAAAGAAGTCTTCAAGTCCGCAGGGGCCGAGGACATCGCCTCGACGAGCGAAGCCACTGTCGGGCGGCGCTAAAAGTCGCGGATTGTCCTGGTTTGTTTTATTCCCGTTAGCATTTACGCGGATGGGATGCGGTTAAACGTCGTGACGGGCGAACGCCTCCCGGGCGTAGCCAGTCACGACGTTTTTCTTTTGCGCCAGGAAAGCTATCCACTCGCTTGCGAGCGGTGCCACGGCGTGGCAAAGGCGAATTTAAGTGATGAGATCGGGCAACGTCGTCATGCTGCCGTTCGATCGCGGGGCGAAACGCCTCGGGCGGGAAACCGACGATCTCGCGACCATCGCCGCCCGGCTCGGGTCAGGATTTTGAAAACACGTGCAGCAGGATGCGCGTGCTCCTCGGCTACTTGCAACAATAAAAGCGCGCTGCCGAGACGCATTAAGGCGGACATCGCAAAGATCAATTGCAGCCCCCAGGCACTCGGGGCACTGCTCGTCGTAGCGAACCAACTGGCCAAGGCCCCGCCGACGATGGCTCCTCCGGCGGTCAGCGGCCCTGTGGTCGCGTTAAACAGGGCCAGATATCCCAGACTGCGGCCTGCCGGCGACAATTTTAGCGACAGCGCGTTCGGGCCGAGCGCCACCGGCGCGGAGAATATACCGCAGCAATGGATCGGCACCAGCAACCACAAGCTGGCTGGCGAGACAAACAGCCACAGTAAGGGGCAAAAGGAGTCCGCAATTGTGCCTAACAGGACCATATTGCGCGTGCCAAAACGATCGCCAAATCTCGTCCAAAGCCGGGCGGTTGCCACGCCCAATAGACTGGAAAACGTGAGCAGGAGCGTCACGATGGCGAACGGCACCTGCAAAACGGCCAACATGTAAACGGCGAAGAACGGTGTGGCAAGATTGGATGAGAAATTCCACACGCCGTAAAAAATAATCAACCGCCGAAAGTTTCGGTCCTGCCAAGGGCGTCCGAGCAATTGCGCGAAGCCCGTGGGCTCGGATTGGATGTGCACCGCTTCCGGGATCGTTTGCAGTATGAACAGGCCGACGATGCCGCAGGACATGGCCGTGATGAACACAGCGACAAAACCCATCAGCGAATCAGGCTGCCGGCGAAGCGACGCGTCTATAAACAGGCCGCCGCCGACACTCATGGCGAATGCCAAGGCGGTATTGAAAACATGCCGGCGCCCCAGGAACCGCAGCCGGATCTCGTTGGGCACGAGGTCCTTGATCCAGGAAAGCCAGGCGCCCCCGCCGATCGAGGCAAACAGGCTCGAGATGGTAAGCAGCCCAACGATATAGCGGACGCGATAGGCTGGTTCGCAGAAGGTGGCGAACAAGATCGGAATCCACATCAGGCGACTGATCCAAGTCGCTACCATGCAGATGGTTTTGCGATGCCCCAACCGATCGATGGCAAAAGCCCCGCCCAGTTGCGCGACATGGGCCAGGGATGCGGTCGCGGCTAGCAGACCGATTTCAAATTCCGTGGCGCCCAGGTGCAAGGCAAAAGCGGTCAGAAAGACGCCGCCGAGCAGCGTCGTCATGATCGTCGCCAGAGATCCTTCGATGACCGAACAAGTTAGTGCGCGAGAGAAACGTCCCGCCTCCATAACCACCAAGATCCCTTCCGAAACGACGCCTGCCTATAACCCAGCGAGATTGTGACCGCGTCAAATGATAGGAACTGTTCGAAACGGGTCAACGCCGATGATGTAGTTTTTGCCGGAGGGCCCAGTCCTCCTGGTCCCCCTGGCGATCAGCGCCTTCGAACGAATCCAATTCCAGGGTAATCGCGGGCAAGCCATCCCGCCAACGAGCATTGCCGCCAGTTAGAAATTCCCAAGAAACGGGGCCAGGCAATTGGGCAAAACCGCTAGGAAAACACGAATTGCGGCTCCTAACCACAAGGCGGCTAGAAATCACTGGATCGACCCTAGTCTGGGTGCCGCCCAACTTCCCCTATTCCTTATTGTGCCATGGCTCGCAGCTGAGCCTCGGCCGCTTGCACGGCTCGGCTGGCGTTTTCCAACTCTTCTTTGCGCCGCAACGTTTCCTTTCCGCTGAAGACACTCCCTCCCGACAGAGAGATCATTTGCAGGACGTTGCCTCGACCCTGCGTTTTTGCCTCTAACTCGGCACTGTGCGTTTGGGCTGCGAAGAAATCTTGGGCTATCCTGGCCGCCTTGGCGTCCGAGGCCAGATACATGCCAATTTCGGCCTGGCATTCGCCGGCCGGCAGCTGGCACGTGGAAAACTTGGATTGCCTGGTGGCCCTGGCAGAGCACTCGATCGTGCAAACATCGCCGCGCCAGGATTGGGGAACGACGGCGACGATGGTGAAATCTCGACCCCCTTCTAGCGACGAGGTGCGCGAAGGTCGAACGCGGTAAAATACTCCGTGTTCGCGCTCGATGGTTCCGCTTGCCAGCACGATATCTTTCGCCGCGACCTGCTTGTATCGACTGGACTCCGATTTCTTTGAGCTGCGGTTATGAGAGCCGCCAAGAGACAAGGGCGCGACGGCGCCTGCCCCCTCCAAGCCATTCGATTCCGATTTCTCGTTTTCGGCAGTCACCTCGATTTGATCGGACGCTACGGTGCTTTCGAGCGTGGTCTTGGGAAGATAATCTCGGATGCGCACAAACTCGTCGGTTTTGATCATGTAGACGAAATCGGTAATGTCCGACGCGTCCCCCTCCACGATCCTGGCCGAGATACGCAGCTTCGCCTCGATTGTTTTCAAGTCGGGGCGCCCCGCGGTCACATCGGGTCGACTAACTTCTCGGACCTCGATGGAGCAGGGCAAATCGAAAGCAATCTCCGCGGCATAGCCGCGCATGCCCTGGCAGGTTGCCAGTACGACCGCCGCCCGAAAGATGCCAAGGTGAATTCGCCTCGATCTCTTGAGGGTATCCATTCCCAGACCTCCGTTTCATCCTTGTTTGTACACGGCACGAGCGATTCCCGGTTGGCTGACCACATAGGGTCGTCGGCCGGTCTTCGTAAATCCGGGTAATGCAAAAGGCGGTCCAAATTCCAAATCGTTTTGCGACGTAAATACGGACGGATCTCGTACGTGTTGGTTGGCAATGACTTCCGTCGATTTTAGAAATTTCGCCTCCTCCCGTTTCACCTTGGCAATAGCGGATGAATATCAGTCTGAGTGTGGTCCGCCAGAGCACTCATTCGAGACGAAGAAAAATGGGAAGTTTTCCTCAAGCCATGCGCCGCGATTGCCGCAACGGGGAGGCTAGCCCAGCTGAGAGACGCCGCGAGTGCTGCTTGAAAGGCTGAAACTCAGCTGCATCGGAGTGACTGACAAGCGGGGCCTCTTGCACATACGCGCATAAAGTGCGCGCGACCGAAAGCGCTCGGCTTTAAGAATAACGAACGCGGAACTTCGCAGTAGGCGGATGCTAGCAGGTAGCGCAAGGCGATCACGATTGGCCGGCCGTTCTTCAGGATGGTCTTGTTGAAATCAACGGCCTCGCCGCCGCCGCACGCGATAGTTGTTCAATCGCGGCAATCGAAAAGGAGCGGTGCGTTCTTGGCACGCCTTGTGCAACGCTGTGGCGGGAAGTAGTGGACGACAGGCTCGGCATTCCTCTAACAACAAAGGAAGTACCAATGCTCAAGCCCAGACACGTATGTGCCGCGATTGTGGTTGCTCTCGGTTCAGCGACGTTTTCGATTGCTGCCGCTCCGTCCAACGCCGCCCCGGCTGCGTTTCGAGCAAGCACGATCGAGCATCTGACCGTGCGAAACGCCTCCGGAGATAATTTAGGAAAGGTCAAGGATTTGGTCATTGATGCGGGCACGGGCAAGGTCACTTACGCCGCGCTCGACTTCGGCGGCTTTTTGGGCTTGGGTGACAAATTGTTCGCAGTGCCCTGGCACGCATTTCGATATGTCGGAACGAGCAACGACGAGCATTTAGTGCTCGATGTCTCGAAGGAACATCTCAAGAACGCGCCTGGATTCGATAAAGATCACTGGCCCAACATGGCTGATCCGCAATGGTCGCGCGAAGTCGACAAGTTCTACGGACCGCCTCGCACGGCAAACCGTTAAATGCCATCGACGGACTGTCAGCGACGTGGTTCGCGCGGGAGGGGGATGACTTGCCATCCCTCTCCTCTTTTTTTTGCTCCAAGCACAAGGCATGGGAAGGATGTCGCCTCGCAATCAGGCAGCCACCGCCGCGCCATTTTTCCGACGTGACCCAGTCGTTCGGCACGCCCTATCATAAATATAATTCAATCACTGATTCAGTTTCACTCTCATACCGCCGCGGGGAATAAACCGCTGACACGTGTGCAACGAATTACCGCCAGTAATCCATTGAACGAGGAGAGCCCATCATGACCAATACAGCATTAAGTGCGCGGCATTGTGCTGCGTGTGAGAAGGAGTGCCCCGTATTAACGCCGCGCCAGGCGTCAGACTTGCTCCAGCAGCTAAAGGGCTGGACCTTGACAAGTGAAGGCAAGCGGATTCGAAAGCAGTGGCGGGTCAAAGATTTTGCTGAAGGACTCGCGTTCTTTCAGCGTATTGGCGAAGTCGCCGAAAGCGAAGGGCATCATCCGGACCTTCATCTGACCGGCTATCGCGACGTGGCCATCGAGTTGTGGACGCATGCCGTGGGCGGATTGACGGAAAACGACTTTATCCTGGCGGCAAAAATCGACGATGTACCCGTCGAGCTCAAGACCGAACACTAACTTATTGGGCCGTGCTGTATTTGACGCGGCTGCTATACATTGCAGGTGAGTGCCGACGGAACGTGGTGGCGGAATGGTTCAGGGCTATCTTATCTGGACCGAGCTGCGAGCTCGCTTCATTGCTTTGGCTGCCGTCTCGTTGCTCATTTTCTGAATGCGGGCCAAAGTCGTTGCGTCGGTCGCATCGCCGGAAATGTCTTCTTCTTCTTCTTCTTCTTGGGTCGTCTTCACATTGGCGGACGATTCCCCTTCCGCAGGCGGCCGATAACGATCGCCAATCACTTCCAAGATTTCGCTCTGCACGAGCGCGCTGCGCACGAAGCTGCTGTGCTGCAGCCAGAAGTGGACCTCGAATACGAGCCAATAGGTGTCGACCTCTTTCAGTAAAACGAAGGGGCGTGGCGATTTGACGACCATCGGATGCGAAAATGCGATCTCGAGCATTTGCCATTTCGCCTCGTCGATCTTCACGTTCCGCTCAACCGTGGCAGCGACCCACATCTGCACCAGGTTATCGGAGAGCGTTAGATTGGTGACTTGTTCGTCAATCAGGGCCTTGTTAGGCACGATCAACTCGTGATTCGACTCCGTTTGAATGCGCGTGCTGCGCAACCCTATATGCTGGACGATCCCCTCGCTCCCTTCGATCCTCACAAAGTCGCCGACGCGAATCGGCTGCTCGGTTAGCAGGATCACGCCACTCATAAAGTTGTTCATGATGTCCTGGCTTCCGAAGCCGACGGCGATGGCAGCGGCTCCGCCGAGGAACGCAAACGCCGCCAACGGTATTTGCAGCAATCGAAAAGCCAAGACCCCAAACACGGCGCACAGGCTATAGAAGAGAATTGATTTCAATGCCGAGGCGGTGCCCCTATGCAGGCCCAGCCTGGGCAATAAGCGCCGGAATACGATACGGCTCAGCGCATACGCCACGAAGACCCCCGCGACGATATACACCAACAGCACCAGCAGCGTTCCTAGCGTCACTGCCTCATCTTCATCGCCGGCGACCGGATAATTCCATAGAGCCTTAAGAGAGTCACCAAGCGAGCCCAGATTGCCGCGGTCCGTCGCGGATTTCTTCTTGAGTTCATCACGGAATCGGTGCAACCACCGTTCGGCGCCTCGCACGTCGTTGAGCTGCTCTGCGCACAGATCTCGCAGTTCTTGCAGACTGGACTGTCGCAACTCTCGTAGCTGCGGATCGGCCGAATTGGCCGCCGCTACTGGGGACGTCGTGGCTTGGCTGTCGCGCGCGGCGTCGCGCCGGTACTCGAGCGCCCGGGCCATGTCGCCCAATTGGTCCAGGAACTCGTCAAGTTCATCCAGCCATTGACCAGCCTTCGTGGCCTCAACCTTATCGTTTGCCAATTCAAAGCGGCGCCTCCACCACTTGCGCAGCGTTGCGGCATTTTCGACCTGCTGGTCCAGCACCACGACTTCCGACTGGTAGGCGTCGCTGACGATGCGCCAAGCATCGGTCGTCGCATCTTGATCCGGTTCGGATTCCTTGCCGACGGCGCGCGTTTTGTCGGATTGTTTTTTCGTCGCCGGTAGCTGCTGCAAGTGATTCTCTGCCTCGCGCAATTGCCGCCGGAGCTGCGATTCTTTTTCGACAAAAACGCCTAGCTGTGCATCGCGATCCTGCGGCGAAAACACGGCCGTAGCCTGAATGGCGTCAATCTTCTTGGTAAGAAAGCTTTGCCGCAGTTGGCAAAGGTCCAGTCTTTGGTTCTGAAGTTCAACGTCGGCCTGTTTTAGAGCAACCGTCGCCTTGGCAATCAATCGCTGCACTTCATCGCGGCTCATCAGCGATTCTGTGGCTTGGCCGGCTTCGCTGCCGTTGGCGGCGGGTGACGACGGGTGCTGCGGCGTTTCCCCGTTAATGTTGTCCAGATCTTGGTGCGCGGCTTGCAGCATCTTATCCGCCGATTTGACTTCGGCTTTGAGCGCCCGTTCCTCTTCCCCGGCTAGCACGCGTTGATCTTGGAGTTGATCCAAGAGCAAGAACGAATAGGGCTTGGGGTCGTTGGGACCAAACTTGTCCAGCGCGTCAATCGCGTGCTCGATTTTCTTTTTGTCCTGGTCGAGCTGTCGCATCTCGTCGAGGTGCGCCTGATTTTGACGGTAAGTGGCATCCAGGGAGAGAAACAAGGGCTCGAGCTGATCCCAGACCTCAGATTCGTCGGCCGCCTTGAGGATGGCCGACTGCGCGGTGAGCATCTGTCGCGCTTGCTGCAAATCCCCGACGGTCTGCTTTGTAGCCGCCTGGTCTCCCAGCCCGGCCAGCGAGGGGTGCGGCGCCGCTAACGCAGTCGCGCAAAAAATGAAAACAAGCAGAAACCGGCCTGCGCCCCGTGGCAGCCCTGCATGGTAGAGGGGGAATTGACATGACCTGCAAGACAGCCAGTCTCGGCCGAAAGTACGATCTGCGCGAGGAGTTCTCATGGTCGAATAAGATCTAGCCCGGCTGCGGGGTTTTCGCACTACGAAACGCGTTTAGTCCCGATACGACGCTAACCCACGCTTTTTAGTTGCCAAATTGTTGCACGATGCCAATGCTCCATAGTTCCAGTAGCCGCAGGCCGGCCAGTTCGTCTTCGCAGATGCGGCCTGCTTGCAAATGAATCCGAAGGATGGCATCGCAAAACGCCAGGGCTTCGCGAGCGCGCTCAAGCGTTTCCGCGGGCGTGGCTTTCGTGAAGTATGTTCCGATGCGATTGACCATGGTCTTGCTCACGAAATCGACGCAGTGACCGAAATAGCAAATTAGATAAGCTCTGAAGAGCACCTTTACCGGCTGTGTCCCCGCACCTGGAACGCAACTATCGTGCCAAGCGGGAGGCCCGCCGAGACCGGCGTGTCAGGATCTTCCGGCGCCCCCTGGTTCGCGGAGTGCCGGCATCGTGTTTACGCACGGCTCGCTTCATACGCTCCTGCAAGAGGGCCAAAATTGCGGCTTCCTCTGGCCCGAGCGCCGTGAGGCCACTCCGCAATTCTCCTTCGGCGCGTCGTTGGAGAGTTGTCAGCAAGGTCCGATCCATATAGGCATCCAGCACGGCGGGATGAACGTAACATTTTCGGCAAACCGCGGCCGTGTTGCCCAGCCGTGCGGCTACGCGCTCGATGGCGCGGGTTATGTTGCGTTTCGCTCGGGCGTCGCTGTCGAACTCTTCGAACTCTTGCAGTGCTTGGGCGGCGATTGCGGTGCCTGCCCAGGTGCGAAAATCCTTGGCACTGACATTGCGTCCCGACACCTCTCGCAAGTAATCATTGACGTCGGCCGAACCAACGTCGCAGACCTGGCCTCGTTCGTCGATGTATTGAAACAGTTCCTGGCCAGGTAGATCCTGGCAGTGTCTTACGATGCGGGCGAGCGCCGCAGACTTCATATCGCACTCGTGAATGACGCCACGTTTGCCCCGAAAACGAAAATGCAGCGTTGCGCCGCGAACTGCCGCGTGCCGATCTTGCATCGTCGTCAGCCCAAATGAGTGATTCTGACGAGCGTATTCGTCGTTGCCGATCCGGATCAACGACGTTTCCAGCAGGCGGACAATGGCTGCCAGCACTTTTTCGCGAGGCAAGCCCATTTTTCTCAGGTCGCTGCATACGCGCCGCCGAATACGAGGCAACACCTTGGCGAATGCCAGGATGTTGGTGTATTTGCTCTCGTCGCGATATTCGCGCCAACGTGGATGATATCGGTATTGCTTGCGTCCACGGGCGTCTCGGCCGGTCGCTTGCAGGTGCTGGTTCTTGTGGGGCGCAATCCAAACGTTCGTCCATGCCGGCGGAATGGCTAGTGAACGAATGCGCGCCAGCGTTGCAGCATCGCGAACGAGCCGCCCTTGCGGATTAATGAAAGCCGTCTGGCGACCACGGGATTTGCGCCGGATTCCTGGGATGTCGTCCGAACTGTACCGCAGGCCCGCCGTGCCGGCGATGTGTCGGGCCTCGCGTGTCGATTGGTCGTTCACGATCATTTTCTCGCGTGTGCGAACCAGCGTTGGTGCTGCTCAATGTGTGCCGCGCACTGTGACTTCGCCTAGCGAACGAATCAGGCATCGGCTGCGGGCTTGATCTTCTGTTTGCGTTTTGAGGGGGCGAGTGGTTCTAAAGGAGTTTCTGCGGGCCCGGCGAGAACCTCGCCTTCGGGAAGAAACCGCGACCCGTGACAGGGGCAATCCCAGGTTTTCTCGGCGTCGTTCCATCGCACAAGGCAGCCCAAATGGGTGCATACCGCAGAGACCTTCAGGAGGCGGCCACGCGCATCGCGCGAACAAGCGACCCGCTGGCCGTCAATCTTGAGGATTTGACCTTCGCCGCGCTTGATGGCGCGGGCGGTGGCATGCTTGAGCCGGCGCATATGATCGGCAAGGAAATAATACGGAAAGTCCATGTTCTGTTTTACGTATTCCCAGCCGCCACCGAGGATCTTGGTGCGGCCGACGGAGAAAAGCCCTTGCCATGGATTCTCTTTCTTGAGCACGGCATCGCGGGCCATCATGCCGGCTAGCGTGCCGAACGTGATACCGTTGCCATTGAATCCGGTGGCAACAAACTGCCGATCGGTAGTCTCGCCGATCAGCGGCAGTCCATCGTTGGTCGCCACGACTTGTCCTGACCAGCGATGGTCGAGCTTTGCGTTCGGTAAGACGCGCGATAGTGTCTGTGCCAAGCGGTCGTAGCAATTTTCGGTGTCGGTCTCTTGGCCTGTCTTATGGTCGTTTCCGCCGAAGATGATTCGATCGAAATCATTACCCGCATCCACCCGCAGGTAATAGTAAGGATTGCCCGTATCCCACAAGCTGAGATCGGGCACCTGCACGGCGGGAAGGCGTCCGCTAACCACGTAGGTGGAATAGCTTGTTAATTTGGACTGCAGGAGAGAAGCCTTTACGAGTCCGTTCTTTCCTGTCAGGGGGACATGAGTGGCGATGACGACGTAATCGCAAGCGATCTTGAAGCCGTTGGCGAGGACGGCAAGCGGTGCCGATTCGACGTCGGTGACCGTAGTACTTTCATGGATGGAACATCCGTCCCCCTGGACCAAGTTTGCGAGGCCGGCCAGGTATGCCATCGGATGAAATTTGCCTTGATCGCGGATCCGTATCCCCGGCTTATCGACGACCGGAACACAGGGGACGAAATCAACGTCAAAGCCTAGTTTGCGAGCCACAGTCGCTTCGTGCTGCAGGTCACCCGTTTCGTCGCGGGTGCCGTCGAGCGCGGCGGTCAGAAAACCTGGCGTGCGGCGAAACTCGCATTCGATTCTATTTTCCGTGACGATTTGCTCAATCAGATCCAGTGCGCAGGCGCCGCCATACCAGGCGAGCGCAGCTTGATCAGCCCCGAATGTCTTTACTAGCTGCGTCAAACGCGCGTCAGTGTCACAAGTGAGATGCGCCGTCGTGTGGATCGTATCTCCGTGGCCAAGCCGATCACGCTCTAGTAAACAAACCCGCTTGCCAGCCTGCTTGAGAAAAAGCGCCGCCGAAAGTCCGGTTACGCCACCGCCGATAACCACCACATCGAACTCCCCGGACCGGCGCAATGTTGGAAATCTCGGCAGCCGTACATCTTGCCACAAAGGCTTTGATTTGCGGACCTTCACAGGATGAATCCCTAACGGTGTGATGAGGGCCGGCTCGCGTCCGAACGTGGAAGCGGAAAGCGAAATCGCGGCGAAGTAGTCGGACGGCCCAACCCAAGCGTTAGGGGCCTAGGGCAAATCGCATGCCACGCGTCGAACGAAGGCCGAGGCTTATCCCTGGGCTAGGTCGAGTTAGATCTCGCGCCGAGACTTGCGTTTGGGACAGAGCTGAAGCGTCGATCCGAAATGGCTCTCACTCAATGTTCAGTCCGCGTCGGTCCGGGGCACGTTTTGCTCTGGCATTTAATTTGCTTTTCTCTGTTGCGGGCTTATCCGCCGCTTTTGTGTATTGCAATGATCAGAGAGAGCCCAGCATGGCTCCGTGAAGAACACGGGCGCGGTACCAAAGCAAAGACGGCGGCGGGGTTGGATTAAAAATGACCGGTGTTGGACGGCAAAGCAACACACCAACGGGCCGTCGATATGAAATCTACTACTGCTCAGGCATTTCTTCCTCGCGGGCGCAGTCTCAGCGCGCTGCGCGCAGCGGCGGAAAAGTGCCAAGGGTGTGCGCTGTATCGTAGCGCTACCCAGGTCGTCTTTGGCGAGGGTCCGGCGCACGCGCGCTTGATGCTCATCGGCGAAACACCTGGTGACGAAGAGGACCTTGCGGGACGCCCTTTCGTCGGGGCTGCCGGCCGCTTGCTTGACCAGTTATTGCAGGAGGCCGGCATTGACCGCGCGCAGACGTATGTGACCAATGCGGTGAAGCACTTCAAGTGGACGCCGCGCGGCAAGCGAAGGCTCCACGCCAAGCCCAACTCGAGAGAAATCAATGCTTGCCGTCCGTGGCTCGAAGCGGAAATGTCCTGCATCGACCCGCAATTGATCGTCTGCCTGGGCGCGACGGCGGCACAGGCCTTGTTAGGGCGCGACTTTCGCATCACCCGCCGGCGCGGCGAATTTCACCCTGGTCGTGAGGGGGGACAGATTTTGGCGACGTATCATCCTTCCGCCGTATTGCGGGCGCCGGACGATCGCCGACGTCGGACGATGCGTGCCCAACTGCTACGCGATCTGCGAAAAGCGGCCGCATGGCTGGCGAAATAGCGATTTGCCTCGATCTATTGCGCTTCGGCCGATTTCTGGCGCCAGTCGATCATAGTCGCGCACGGCGGCTGGGCCTTGTTTGCATCCCTTTCTCAATTCGGCGCTGAGCGCAAGTCGACACCCGGCCCGCGCCATCGCGCCTACATACATTTTCTCGTGGTCATGCTACGTACGCTCAGGCTTCTATCAATCCATTGACAGCACGATGGCAGTCACACATTGCGACCGTCGATGGTCGCAAATGCGTTCGACAATACCGGCAAAACAGCGACTCATTCCCGGCAAAGCGCCGCATAGGCACGATTTTTTATCTCAATGGCACCGGTCGTGCATTGGACGCCGTCCGGTCGCTTTAGTCGTTCAACTGAAACGGCCGACAATGATGCGGCGCTTTTGTTTCGGAGGGTATGGCTGACGATATCGCGACTTCCGAGAGCTTCCACGGTCGCGACGACATTCGTGGTCGAAGATTTAACTTTCCTCTTCTACTGTATTGGATTCCGCCATGTTCGGATCATCGCGATCGCGCGTGGGCCGTTTCAGTCGCCGCTTGAACTTCGAGCGTCTGGAAGAACGCTACGCTCTGTCAGGGGGCGCGGTGGCAGCGATCGTGGCGGGCCCCGTGCCGGCCAACGCGCCTAGCGGCCTTCAGTCACCGCTGGCGACCTCGTCGCCTGCGGCGATAACCGCGCCTGTCAACTTTACTGGAACTTCCATTTCGGATACGCAGGTAAGCCTGAACTGGTCCGCAACCAATGGCGCACTTGGCTATGACCTCTACGAGTTCATAAATGGTCAGCCGATGATGTTGGCAACGTATCCCGCTACGACCAACTCGACAACGGTTTCAAATCTTGTAGCGGGGACGGATTACGCCTTCAATCTGGTGGCCTTCGATGGCACCAGCTCGGCCGCGACACCTTGGATCAGCGTCACCACGACAGGCGCCCCAGCCGTTTTGTCTCCGCCGGCCAGCTTCACCGGGTCGGCACTTTCCGCCACACAGGTTTCATTAAACTGGACACCTACGGCCGGCGCCGCGGGCTACAACCTATACGAGTTTGTCAATAGTCAACCGACGCTTGTTGCGACTTACGATGCGACAACCACGTCGGCAACGATTAGCAATCTGAACTCGGGCACCACCTATCCATTCAATCTCGTCGCATTTAGCGGCCAGCAATTCGCGGCGACGCCGTGGATAGGCGTAACGACCAATGGTGGCAGCCAGCCCGTGCTGGCACCACAAAACTTTACCGCTCAGCCGATGTCCAATACCCAAATCGGATTGACCTGGTCGCCCGATAGTAATGCGACCGGTTTCCGGCTTTATGAGTTCCTGAATGGGCAGCCGTCGTTGATCGCGACCTACGGAGCGGGCACGACGTCGGCGACTGTCAGCAACCTGACGGCGAATACCACCTATTCCTTCAATCTGGTGGCATTCAATAGCGCAGAGACCGCCGCCACACCCTGGGTGGCCGCCACCACGACGAGCGGGCCGCTGGCTGCGCCTGGCAATTTTGTCGGGTCACCGCTATCCAGCTCCGAGATCACGTTAAGCTGGTCGGTAACGCCAAACGCGACGGGCTACCGTTTGTACGAATTCGAGAATGGGCAACCGACACAGATTGCAACCCTTGATTCCTCGATGACCTCGACGGTCGTCAACAGTCTGATGACGAACACGCAATACGCGTTTAACCTGGTGGCCTTCAACGCCGCCACAACAGCGGCGACACCCTGGATCGCGGTCAACACAACGCTCTGACCGATCAGTCCGTAGCTTGTGGGTTGAACTACTCGACGTCGTTGTCCAAGCTTCGACGGTGTATCGACTCCTCGAAGCGGTCGAAGATTGGTCGCGAAAGAGTCAAGCCGATCGCGGGGCGACCATTATTGCAGGTGTTATCGCCCGAGCAGTCGAGAGCGCGTTCCCCTCGACGGTCCTATTCTAATCGACTGGCAAATCTTCTAGCCGGTGGCATGGACTTTGCAAATCGCTATCTTCAAAGGCGATACGATGGACGGAAGTGCTTTCTCATTGAAGAATGTTCTGGGACCGGAAAAGCTGCTCGAGAAGCGTCTCCTCAAAGAGTCCGACCGCAAGAAGGGTAACGATGGCGATGTCGCCAAAGTCGCCGAATCGTATAAAGGAAAGAAAGAGCATCGGGCCTAAGGGCCATTGAGAGTGACGCTGAGATTTAAGCGGTGACGGTCGGAAATAGGGAATGTCCCCGCGCCGGGTTGGATTTCTCGCGGCAAGTACGCCGCAACGGCCCGTAGAATTCTGTATGGGTCACACAAAACGGATCTTGGGTGGAAAAGTCGTCATGTCGATCGATCCTCACGTTATTTGGTCCGAGCGTTTTGAACAGATTGGTTCGTTGATCGAAGCAAACGCCGAAGTGCTCACCGGCCGTTGGAGCGAGCAGGCCCTACAAGAGCAACGCGACGCGTCGGCGGCGCACTACGACGAAATGCACAATCGCCTCCCCGAGTTTCTGCGCGAGATGGGGCGAGCCCTCAGCCAAACGGACAGTACCGTACCGCGTCCGCACGCCATGCTGGCCCTGGCTCATGGCGAGCAACGCTGGCACATCGGCTGGAACCTGGGCGAAGTCGTTTGCGACTTTCAAATTCTGCGGCTCGTCGTTCTCGAATATCTCGATACATGCTTAGAGAAACCGCTGACCACCAGGGAAGTGATGGCAATCGGTCTCGCCCTGGACGAAGGGATCTCGGCCAGCGTCATGGCCTACGTCGGGCATCAGGAAAACGCGCTGCGCGAGGCGAACTCGCGGTTAACAGAGTTTCTGCCCGTGCTCGGGCACGAGTTGCGTAATCCATTGAGCGCGGTCGTGGGCGCTATGGAATTAATCAATCTCTCGCGTGTTCAGGATGAGGTGTTGCGCGAGGCGCACAAGATCGTCGAGCGGCAGGTCCATCAGATCATTCGCCTTGTTGACGACATGCTGGATATCTCGCGAATCATGCGCGGGCAGCTGGCCGTTCGCGCGGAGTTGCTCGACGTACGAAAGATCGTCCAAGAGGCCGGGGATCTACACCGCCCGCTATTCAGCGAGCGCGATCAAACACTTACGCTCTCGCTGCCGAAAGAGCCGCTGTGGATTCGCGCCGATCCAGGCCGATTGCGGCAAGTGCTGACCAATCTGCTCAACAACGCCATGAAGTATACGGAACCCAAGGGTCAGATTGTTGTCGACGCGGACAAACGAGACGATCGGATCGTGATTAGCGTGCGTGATACGGGCGTGGGAATTCAGGAGGACTTGCTGCCCGGCATCTTCGACATGTTTGCCCAAGGACCGCAGCACAAACATCAAGGTCTGGGGATCGGACTGGCGCTCGTACGCGCGCTGGTGCAAACGCACGGCGGCACGATCAAAGCCACTAGCGCCGGCCCGGGAAAGGGAAGCGAGTTTACGATTGAATTGCCCGAAGCGCGACAAGAGGTCCCGCAGTCGGAACCGGCATCATCCGTCGAGAAGCACCCGGCCAAAGCGGCCGCGTGTTACCGCATCCTCTTGGTCGACGACCATCAAGATGGCGC
>DASXEJ010000349.1 GCA_036490175.1 Pirellulales bacterium
GCGCCGACCTCGGTCGGTTGTTAACGGTCCTGAAGCGAATGCCTCGTGGCCGCGAAGTGCTGCTCACCAATGCCGAGAGTCTGCACGAGACAAAAAACCACTGGCCTTCGCAGCATCCCGAGGACACAGATTTTGCCCTCGATGCGGATGCACTTCTCGATTGGGCAGGGTACAAGCCACCACGCCCACCCGGCGACAGGCCCCCAGCGGCCCCTTAATGTCCCTCTGATGAATTGGCACGGCAATCCATATGTCGGCGTTGTTCTCGTCGTAACGAATCGCCCCGCGCCCCGGCGACTTCGAATCAACCGTCTGTGATCTCGGGGCCCTCGGTTGCCATCTTTTCGTCGCGGCGCGTTGTTCGCAATGCGGCGATTCCCGCTGTGCATGGATGCCATCAAGCGCGAAGTCTCGATTGCGCGTTACACAGCAGTGTCGCCAGGCGTCAAAACACGGGAATCGCCGCATCGCGTAGCCGCACTCTGGCAACATTTCCCGTGCTCGGTACAATACCGCCAGAGTCGCCCGTGTGGGATCTTCGATCCGGCATCTGGGGGACGATTGGCATCTCGGCAGCCTTCGTACGCCCTTCGGGCTTTGGTCGCACCGGCGGAGGTTGCATTGTTCACTCACCGCCCGCGAGAGCGAGCGCCACGATGGCCACTGCGCTAGCCCAAACTCCGCTGCACGATTGGCACGCCGCGCATGGCGGGCGGATGGTGGACTTCGCCGGTTGGTCGATGCCGGTGCAATACACTTCGATCGTGGCCGAGCATATGGCCACGCGCAACGCGGCCACCTTGTTCGATATCTCGCACATGGGACGGCTACGGTTTGACGGGCCTGGTGCGGCCGCCTTCCTCGATTCGCTGGTGACGCGACGCGTCGCCGACCAGAAGCTCGGGCAGATTCGCTACGCGCTCGTCACCAACGACAGCGGCGGTATCCTCGACGACGTGCTGGTCTATCACCTGGCTGACGTCGGTGGGAATTCGTATTGGCTGATGGTCGTTAACGCCAGCAACCGCGCGAAGATCGTCGATTTTGTCGAGCCGCGCGTGGCCGACGCGCTGGCGGTCACTATGGCGGATGTCACTTTCGACTGGTCCATGATCGCCGTGCAGGGGCCGCGGGCGATCGAGCTGTTGCAGCCGCTGACGGAGCTACCAATCAACGACCTCAAGTATTATCACGGCGCCGAAACACGCATCGCCGGTCACGGCGGCATTGTCAGCCGCACCGGCTACACGGGCGAGGACGGCTGCGAGTTGATCTTAGGGGCGCGTGCCGTCGCGGGAGTCTGGCAATCC
Source organism: Pirellulales bacterium (assembly GCA_036490175.1). NCBI lineage: Bacteria > Pseudomonadati > Planctomycetota > Planctomycetia > Pirellulales > Pirellulales bacterium. The sequence continues at coordinate 1,311 of DASXEJ010000349.1, forward strand.
TTGGTCGATGCCGGCGCGATGCCCGCCGGACTGGGCGCGCGCGATACGCTGCGCCTGGAGGCTGGCATGCCGCTCTACGGACACGAGCTGAACGAATCGATCGATCCGCTCGAGGCCGGATTAGGCTTCGCGGTCAACCTGGCAGGGCGAAGTTTCTCGGGCAGCGAAGCGCTGAAGCGCCTGGCGGAACAAACCGCTCGCCCGCGCCGTGTGGGGCTGACGCTGGCCGGCAAGCGGGTCCCGCGCGAGGGATATTCGATACTGGCCGGCAGTGCAATCGCCAGCGGTGCACCGGTCGAAAGTACGCCGGTGGGAACCGTCACCAGCGGCACTTTTTCGCCGACGCTCGATTGCCCGATCGCGATGGGATACGTCGCGCCCGCATCGGCCGCTGTCGGTACGGAACTTGCCATCGATATTCGCGGCCGCGCGGAGCCGGCGCGAGTGGTCGAACTCCCCTTCTACCGTCGCAACACGAAAGGAATACGTACGTGAAGCCCGAGAAGCTGCTCTATGCGAAGACACACGAATGGGTCGCGATCGAGCCCGACGCCACCGGGGGCAAGGTGGCGACGATCGGCATTTCGGCCTTCGCGCTCGAGGCCCTCACCGATCTGGTCTACATCGAACTGCCCAAGGTGGGGCGCAGCCTCAAGGCGGGCGAGGCCTTTGGCGAGATCGAATCGGTGAAAGCCGTCAGCGATCTTTACAGCCCTGTCGATGGCACGGTGGTCGCGGTACACGAGTCGCTTCCTAACGAGCTCGAATCGTTACCGGCCGATCCTTACGGCAAGGGCTGGATCGTCAAGGTCAAGCTCAGCGATGAATCGTCGCTGAGCAATTTGATGGACTTCGCGGCCTATCAAAAACAGTGCGCCGAAGAGGGGCATTAGGTTTCGGAATGACGAATGCCGAAATACGAATGTCTAACCGGAACATGTTTTTCGCTTGCGGAGCGCGGTGATCGACATTCGGCGGTGCGGCGTTTGGCTTCTGTAGACCTTCGTCATTCGTTGCCGGCACTCGCCGCCATTGCTTAAACACTCTACTTAAACATTCTCGCGCGGACCACGATAACGTCATGCCATTCTTGTTGAACACTGCCGAAGACCAGCAGGCGATGCTGGCCGCCATCGGGGTCGGCTCGCTGGACGAACTATTCGCCATGGTTCCCGGCGATCTCCGGCTGGCGCGCGATCTGGCGATTCCGCCCGCCCTGACCGAAATGGCGCTGACAGCACACGTACAGGCGCTGGCGCGGCAAAATGTGCCGGCCGGGGAGAAGGTCTGCTTTCTCGGCGGCGGCAGCTATGACCACTTCATTCCGGCGGTTGTCGACGCGATCGCCGGACGCGCCGAGTTCTACACTTCGTATACGCCTTACCAGGCCGAAGCCAGCCAGGGAAACCTGCAGGCATTTTTCGAATACCAGTCGCTGATCAGTCGCCTGACCGGCATGGATGTAGCCAACGCCAGCTTGTACGACGGCGCAACGGCCGCGACCGAAGCCGTTTTGATGAGCATGAGCGCTACGGGCCGACCGCGGCATGTGGTCACTGCCGCCAGCGTGCATCCCGAGTATCGCGCGACGCTCGCGGCGTATCTGCGCAATCTCGACGTCGAAGTGACGACCGTGGGGACGCCCAGCGGCGGGATTTCGCCGCAGGACCTGGTGGCTGCCGTGCGCGAGGACACCGCCTGCGTGTTGGTGCAGCATCCGAATTTTTTCGGCTGCCTCGAAGATGTGGAAAAGCTGGCCCAGATTGCGCACGACAAGGGGGCCATGTTCGTCGTCGCCGTCGATCCGATCAGCCTGGGACTGTTGAAGCGGCCGGGCGACTACGACGCTGATATTGTCGTGGCCGAAGGGCAGTCGCTCGGCAATCCGCTGTCGTTCGGTGGACCCTACTTGGGAATCATGGCCTGCCGCGAACGGCTCGTGCGCCGCATGCCGGGTCGAATTGCTGGACAGACGGTCGACCGGCGGGGCAAACGCTGTTGGGTCCTCACGCTGCAAACGCGCGAACAACATATTCGTCGCGAAAAGGCCACCAGCAACATCTGCACCAACCAAGGTTTGCTGGCGCTACGAGCCACCGTGTATCTGGCGCTATTGGGTCCGCATGGCCTGCGCGAAACGGCCGAGCTATGCCTGCAAAAATCGCACTACGCGGCCGCCCGGCTTACCGCGGGCGGTCGACTGTCGCTGCCGTTCGAGCGTCCCTGGTTCAAGGAGTTCGTGGTTCGCGACCGCGACGGACAGGTCAAACAACTGCTGCATGATGCAAGTGACGCGGGCCTGTTCGCCGGCGTACCGTTGGGGCCATGGTATCCCGAACTCACCGACTGCTTCCTCGTGGCAGTGACCGAAAAACGTTCGCGTGACGAGATCCATGCTCTGGCCACGGCCGTGGCCGGCGGCAATCGAAAGGTGATGGCAGCCCATGCGTAACACTCGCGCCACTCAACCGCTGTTCGATATGTCGAAGCCTGGCCGCCGGGCCACGCAGTTTCCGGAATGCGACGTGCCGGTGGTGCCGATCACCAAGCTATTGCCGGCATCGGCCCTGGCCACGGCCGCGCCCGCGCTACCGGAACTCGGCGAGCCGGATGTGGTGCGGCACTTCACCAACTTGTCGACGCTGAACATGTCGGTCGATACGCATTTTTATCCGCTCGGGTCGTGCACGATGAAGCACAACCCCAAGCGCAACGAGCGACTTGCTTCGCTCCCCGGGCTGCTGGATTTGCACCCCTTGCAACCCGCCGAGTCTTTGCAGGGGATGCTGGCGCTATTGTTCGAGTTGCAGGAGATGCTGGGCGAGATTGCTGGCTTGCCTGCCGTGTCTTTGCAGCCGGCCGCGGGCGCGCACGGCGAACTAACTTCGTTATTGATGGCGGCGGCTTACTTTCGCGAGCGGGGTGCGAAGCGGATCAAGGTGCTGGCGCCCGACAGCGCGCACGGCACCAATCCGGCCAGCGCCGCGGTAGCCGGTTTCGAGCCCGTGGCCGTCAAAAGCACGCCTCAAGGGTTCGTCGACTTGGAGGATTTGCAATCCAAGCTCGACGAGCATACGGCGGTGTTCATGATCACGAACCCGAACACACTGGGGATGTACGATCCCAACATGCGCCGCATTGCCGAACTGGTACACGCCGCCGGCGGATTGATCTATCTCGACGGCGCGAACATGAACGCCATCTTGGGCATCAGTCGCCCGGGCGACTTTGGCGCCGACATGATGCACTTTAATTGCCACAAGACGTTCAGCGGTCCGCATGGCAGCGGTGGACCGGGGGCCGGCCCGATTGCCGTCACCGAGGCTTTGGCCCCTTTCCTGCCGGTGCCGATTGTAGCGCGCGACGGAGACGGCTATCGACTCGCCAGCGACCGGCCCCAGTCGATCGGTCGGGTGCGCAGCTTTTTCGGCAACGTCGGCATCCTGGTGCGTGCGTATTTGTACATCCGCTCGCACGGTCCGGATGGCTTGCGTCGCGTCAGCGAGAACGCCGTGCTGAACGCCAATTACTTGCTGGCGCGCGTTAAGCACATCTTTCCCGTGCCGCAGGGTGATCGCTGCATGCACGAGTTCGTCGCCTCGGCAGCCAAGCTGAAGACGGATAAGAACATCTCGGCGATGGATATCGCCAAGCGGCTATTGGACTACGGTTACCATGCCCCGACGGTCTATTTTCCGCCGATCGTGCGCGAAGCTCTGATGATTGAACCGACGGAGACCGAGAGCAAAGAGACCCTGGACGCGTTCGCCGAGACGCTCTTTCGCATCACCGAAGAGCCGGCTGACCTGCTGCACGAAGCACCCCATACGACGCCCATCAGTCGGCCGGACGAAGTGCGGGCGGCACGCCAGCCAATCATGGTCGCACCGCCGGCGGGCGGATCGAACGTCACCCGCGGCGAATAACGCTTGATTCCTCGCCTTGCTCAATGGGAAGACTGTTAACGGCATGAACACGTGGCGCATCGTGCAGTGTCCGGCGAGACGTGGCGACTGGAACATGGCGGTCGATGAGGCGTTGGCGGAATCAGTCGCTGCGCGTGGCGAGTGCTGCTTGCGGTTTTATAGCTGGGAGCCCGCGACGTTGTCGCTGGGATATTTCCAAAGCTCGGCCAACCGCGACACGCATCCTGCCAGCCGCGATTGCCCGCTGGTGCGCCGCGCGACTGGGGGCGGCGCGATCGTCCACGATCGGGAGATCACCTATAGCTTTGCGGCGCCGGCAGATAGTCCGCTGGCAACTCCCGCGCCCGCTTTGTACCGGTTGCTGCACCAAACGCTGATTCGCGCTCTGAACCACTGGCGACTATCCGCCACGCTGTGCGCGCCGATCACTAGCAAACCGCCGGCGGTCGAACCGTTTCTGTGCTTCCAAAGGCGGGCCGATGGAGATGTCCTGCTTGATGGTTGGAAAATTGCCGGTAGCGCTCAGCGCCGTCGTCGCGGTGTCGTCATGCAACATGGCAGCGTCTTGCTCGGCCGGTCGCCCGCGGCCCCCGAGCTGCCGGGAGTGGTTGATTTGGGGGGTGAGGTCGTGATTGCCGCCGAGTTGGTCGCGGCATGGCGCGCGGAATTGGCCGGACAATGTCAGGTTTGCTGGCGATCGGACCCACTAGGCACGGATGAACTACAGCGGGCCGAACAATTGGCCGACCAGACTTACAGGCAAGCCGAGTGGACGCATCGGCGTTAGCAATTCATGGCTGCTCACTTCGTCGCGGTGCTGGCTATGCCATTTGGCCAAACTGAGGGCGATTTCGCAACTAAATCGGGACCAGTTGGTTAGAATGCTCTGGCGAAAGATTTTTTTGACCGTCGCTCAGGCAGCTGATAACATCGACGTGGCCCGGGGGGGCTGTTGCCGTTCTGGCGATAGAAAAGCTTCGGGTTGCTGGTCTTGATATTCGTGAAGAATTGCGCACATTACTGTTGAGGATTTTGTAAAGGATGCGCCCTCGAACTGTGGGGCGAATTAGTCAGTCGGTCCGCTTCATTTATCCATATCAATTCCAAGAAGCAGCTCGACTGACGATTGCCGTGGTGCTATCCGGCATGATCGTGCAGAGGATCTTAGGTTCGTGCTCTTATCTGTTGGTGCTTGCGCGTAACCTCTGCGGAGTCGTGTCGGAATATGGATGTCAGACTGAAGGTGTTGCTGGGGCCAAACGCCGGCCGCGAGCTGCCGGTGCCCGGGCCGAAATTCCTCGTAGGGCGGGCCGAAGATTGTCAACTGCGCCCTCGTAGTGACCTGATTAGTCGTCACCACTGTGTGCTCCTCATTGAAGAGGGCATGGTGTCGGTGCGCGATTTTGGCAGCAAGAACGGTACACAGATCAACGGTGCGCGGGTGCGCGGCGAAGCCGAACTAAAGAACGGCGATAAGCTGACCATCGGCCCTTTGGAATTCGAAGTTTGCGTCCGCGTCGGCATGGCCAGCAAAAAGCGGCCCAAGGTCGAAAGCATCAAGGACGCCGTCGCCCGCACCGCCCAGGGAAGCGGCGCCACGACCGATCTCGACGATGTCGAAGAGTGGGTCAAAGAGGGAGATTCCCAGGCCGCTACGACGACGACCCGTAACTTCAACATGCAAGAGACTGAGGAAATCGACCTCAAGGCGTCGGAAACTCAGGTCGGGCCCCTCCCCACGCAGCACGTGCCGGCCCCCCACTCGAAGCCGGGCAAGGCCGCACCGGGAAAGCTGCCCCCCATGCCGTCGAGTTCAACCAAGGATAGCGGTCAGGCGGCCAGCGACGTGCTCAATAAGTTCTTCAAGCGCCGCTAGTTCTTCCTGGTGGCAAGACGTCGTACACGGTCGCCTTGCAGCCAAGGTGCAGTCCGACTAGCCTCAAGCGATGGCAGCCGATCGACCTGTGCTCTGCTGATAATCAGGCGTCGCCCGGCAGGCCTATCACGCGCTGACAGTTTTCGAGCCGGGCATGGGCTTTCGGGGAAATGCCTTTCGACGCCAGGGCTGACCTCGTCCTGCGACGCCACGCCGGAGCAGACCCCGCGGCGATCGCCGCAGGGAGCACCTGCTTTCGGAAGCGACGCACGAATTCTTGCCGGCTCATTTTTAGGGTACGTTTGATAAGGAGTTGCTCTGTGTCGACCGACGAAGAAGCACTGAAGCGACGGTATCGTGAGTTTCTGGATTTGATGCCCCTCACCGTGGCCATCGCGGGGCTGCCAACCAGCGATTCCAACCGCAGTTACAACCCCGAACAAATGGAAGCCCGGGCCCACGTGCTAGCCAACGCATTTAAAATCGCGCGGCAAACCGCTCGCGAGGCCCTGCGAGGGTAAGCGCCGGCGGGCCAACCGGATCCACTCGTGCACGCTTGACCCGCTGCGCGGACCGTGCCTATAGTTTTTGTGTGTTGGCTGACAAACGCCCTGATCTGACGCCAGAAGCGAGGCGCCGTTGAAACCTGCCCGACGAAAACCAAAAGACGCCGCTCTACTAGGGTTGGGGCTGGACGGCGATGACGGGCATACTCGCCTGACACGCGGCGATAACTTCGTCTTGTTTGGCGGTTCTCAAGAGACCCACGCCGCGATGCAAGAGACGGCGATCAAGCTCAACGAAAAGCTCGACAGCCGGGGCCGCCGGCTGCAAGATGTCTCTGCCAAAGAGTTGCACGAGATCTGGCGCGAGATTCACGACCGTTGACCGTTCGGCGGCCGCCGGCCGACGGGCGTTTTGCCCCAGGGCCGGACGGAGCCCTCGCGGCGGCCAGGCCAGCACCGCACATCCGGCGGATTGGCAACCCCCCCCTGTGGCGGCTAAGCTCTGAAACCTGCCCCGCACCAAGCGGGTATCCTTTATCGAAGGCCGGTTGTTATGCCCGCTGCCCGCGATCCATCGGCTGACCAGGTTGTGGACCTGGTTCACCATTGTCTCGCGGGAGAAGCGTGGGCCACAGCGGCCTTGGTGAAGAGGTTCGAGCGTCCGGTGTTCGCCCTCTGCTTCCGCATGCTCGGCCAGCGTGAAGATGCCGAGGACGTGGCCCAGGAGTCGCTTGTTCGGGCGCTGCGGAGCTTGCGCAACTGGGACAGCAGCCGCGATTTCGTCCCTTGGCTGCTGGCGATCGCCGGAAACCGTTGCCGCACATTACTGAGCGCTCGGGCGCGCCGTCCGCGCCCCAGCGGAGAAATCGAACATATCGAGGATCCTGCGCCGTCACCTGAGCGTGCGCGAGATCTCGGCGAGGAAGTGGAACGGGCCTTGGCGGGCCTGCGGCTGGAATACCGGCAGGCGTTCCTCCTATTCCATGAACAAGAAATGACCTACCTAGAAATTGCCGAGGCAATGGATTGTCCGTTGGGGACAGTCAAGACATGGGTGCATCGGGCGCGGCGCGAGCTGATTGAGCAGTTGCGCGCTCGGGACGTGCTGCGGGAGAATCAACGTGCGCTGCGAAGAGTTTGAACTACGCTTGGACGATCTGGTCGACGCGCGCCGTAGCCCGGCCGGCGATCCGGAGATAACGGCCCATGCCTGCGCCTGCGCGGCGTGCGAGCGGCTGTTGCGCGACTACGAATCCATGCTCACGGGAATTGCTGCGCTGCGTCCGCTGGAACACCCGGCGCACCTTGCCGAGCGCGTGATTGCGGAAAACGCCTGGACGTTCCGGCGGCGATTTTCGCGTCGGACCGTGGCCGCTCTGGCGCTAGCCGCGACAGTTCTGCTGGCAGCACTTCCGGCGATCGAATGGCTGCGCTCTTCCGCTCAACCGCCAGTTCAGCCCGCGGCACATATGGCCGCGGTGGCTGCCGCCACGGACGGGAATGTCGCTACGACGGCCCACGAGCCGCAGGAGGCGCTGGTGGATCAGGTACGCGAGACCTACCAACCACTGGTGGACGCGACCAGCGAGAGTCTGACCAGTATGTTGGCGGCATTACCTTTGGGAAACACAGCACCTCTGGGAATGGTGACACCCCAGGACAGCGCAACCGCGCGCGTGGCTGACGAGTCGTCCACGGCATCTCGCGCCCCTTGGCAGGGAGAGTTCGCCTCGGGCATGGGCCCCGTGGCCGCCAGCGCTAGCCGATCCGTCGTGGCGCTGCTGCGTGTGTTTCCCAGCGGTTCGCATCCCGTGGCCGATCACGGAGCCACTCCGTGAGGGCATACTTTCTGCCAAAGCTCAAAGCACCAACGTTCCGGGCACTCTGGCGCCGTAGCATCGTAGGGATTGTCGTAGCGACGGCGTTGGCTTCGGCGACGCACGGTCATGCTGCACCGCCAGACGCCTCTCTGGCTAGCCTGGTGCCGGCCGATGTTGGGCTGTGCGTCGAGATTACGGATTTGGCGAGCCATCTGGAGCAGTTCCAGAAGAGCGAGTTGTATCGCCGCCTCCGGGCGTTTCCGCCCCTGCGTGATTTTTTTACCGAGAATGTCGCCGCCTTCACGTCGCTCTCCGCCGAGCTGCGCCAGCAGACGGGGCTCGCGCCGCAAGAACTGCTCGAGCAATTGCTCGGCAAGCGCCTGCTGGTCGGCGTATGGCCCGGGGCCGTCGACAGCCAATCGGCGCCCGGCCCGGCGGTATTGCTGGTTGAGTGTGCGGATGCCGACGTGGCCGACCAGGTGTTGCAACGATTGCTGGCGGCCGAGCGGGCGGCGGACCGGCGTGTGGCGCAACTGAATTGGCAGCACGACAAGGCGCGCTGCGCCATCTATCGAATCGAGGCCATTCCAGACCAGCCATCGCTGTATGTCGCCGTGACGAATCGATTAGGAATCGTGGCGACGAACGAATCCGTCGTCCGAAAAGTGCTGGACCAGCGTGCCGGCATAGCCGCGGCACCTTCCCTCGCCGCGCGCCGCGAGTATACGGCCGGCATCGCCCGCCTGAACCCGGAATCCGTGGCGCGCGTGTTCATCAATCCGCGCGCTTGGGAATCGCTGTTTGCCGATCAGGCATCCGTGGCCCGCGATATTATCGCGTCCGGGACTCAGGGATGGCTCGCCGAGCAATTCCGCGCGGCGGACTACCTGGTTCTCTCTTGCCAGCTCGGCGACAAAGTCGTGTTCGAGGCCTTTTTGCAAAAGCGCCCCGAAGCGTTAGTCGCGGTCACCGATTCCTCAGCCGATCAGGAAGTGGCCCACGCGGATTTGGCCCATCGCTTGCCCGCCGGTGCCGTGGCGGCGCTGGCGGGACGCGTCGATCTGCCGGCCTTGTTTAGCGCTTTCTCTTGCGATCGGCCCGCGTCGGGTCCCGCCGAGGCCCGCTTGCCGCTCGCTACGAATGAATTGAGCGGCGTGCAATCCTTGGCGAAGCTCATCGGCGGGCGCGGACACGAGGCCGTGGCAGCATTGTTGCCGCGACAGGCCGCGGATCACGGCGACCCCCAATCGTCGCAGCCGTCACTAGCCGCAGATTGGGTTGTCGGCTTCGACGCGCATTCGCTGTTGCCCGACGATCGCCTGGCATTTGGCGAGCGCGTGAATCCGATTCTGCGCGGTGCCCTGACTGCCGCGATCATGATGTACAGCCGGCAAGGACAGAGCACCAGTATCGATTCTGTCGAAGAGGAAGGGGTGCCGCTTACGTCCGTCGAAGGATTGGCACTGTTGGGCCAAGGGGACAATGCCACGTTCTCGCTGCTGAAGGAGTATTTTTGGGCCGGCACTTCACGCGATGCCGTGCGCGACTCGGCGCGTTTGCAGGCGGACCAATCGCTAGCGGCCGATCCGCGTTTCCGAGCGCTTACCAACCCGCGGATAGAGCGTCGTAGCCACTTTGCCTACGTCGACCTGGCGGCGCTCCGCCGATTGTTGGCAAGCTCCGCGGCGCTGCGGGCCAACACGCGCCAAGCTGCGCCTGCGACTGGCGAACTGGGACGCGAATTCCAGAGCCTGCTGGACCTAGCCGATCGGCTGCTGATCGAGGTGCAACTCGATCCACTAGGCATCGGCATTTCTGCCACGGTAACCGCAGACGCCGTGCCCTAGTCCCGTGACCTGCGGCAGGCGTTTTGCCGGTTATCCACTCTGTTGGGCCAAGCGGGCTTGCAATGCGCCGATTTGATCGCTCGCATTTGGGCTTCTGGGCGTGATCGCTACAACCGCGCCAGGTGGACCACCTTCTCGCCACCACACGGCCTGGCACCCCGCTGGGGAGTGTCGCGACCGTAACTTCCCCGCTACCGCGCAGAACCAGCCATAATACGCAATCCGTTAGAATTACGCATTTTAAGTATGCGTTATATTTTCACGTGCCCTGGGGTCGATTCAGCTTTCGGCAAAGGGTCATGGCGTTCAGACCGTTGCCCGGGAATGTGCCATTCGACTGGAGAGTCACGTGAGCAAGTTGAAGCAAGAAAAGATCGTTACGATCGACCGTCGCGAGCGTGGATCGGAGCGACGTGCGAAGGCCGCACCAGTGGTGGTCGAACGCCGTAAGCTGGAACGGCGCGAGAAGGTGGCTCGTCGCCGGCAGATCGACCCGACGACCTGTGAACGCGATTATACGGACGAAGAGGTTGAGTTCATGAACGCCATGAACTCCTACAAACGCACCAGCGGCCGCATGTTCCCCACCTGCAGCGAAGTGCTCGAGGTGCTCCGCAACCTCGGTTATGTGAAGCAGCATTCGGCTGTGACGGCCGATATCAGCTAACGTTGCCTGGACCACGCGCACACGCGGCCGTCCCGTTTGCGTTACATCGTGCCAGCATTGCCATCCAGACGCCCGGCGGAGCCGGGTTGGTTCATCGCGCCCGCCACTTCCGCCGGTAGCTGCTCTTGTGCCCTGCGGGTCGGACCGCTATTCTCCGACCCCGATTCTCGGCGTAGCGGCAGTTTCGGTATGCGCTCGCTCTGTTGGCTCTCATCATGACTTGTTCTGCTAACTTCCCGCATATCCGCGGCGATGGCGACACGCAGGCTTTGCTGCGCGCGCTGCATCGAAATGTCGTGCGCCGCGCGGCGCCTTCCCCTCGTTCGACCTTAACAGGGCCTCTGCCGATCGTGGTCGTTTCGTTGGCCATGCTTGCCTCGGCGGGTTGCGGCATGGTCGCGCATCGCCAGAACGCGCAAGGCGTGCAGTTGTATCAGCAGGGCTATTACCAGCAGGCGATCGCCAAGTTCCAGCAGGCGACGACGACCGACCCGCAGGATCCCGACAGCTTTTACAACATGGCCGCGACATACCATCGGACGGGCAAACTGAACAATAACAAGGCCGACCTGGCGCAGGCCGAAAGCCTGTACAACCAGTGCCTCGACCGTGCTCCGAATCATCAAGATTGCTACCGCGGCCTGGCGGTCCTGCTGGTCGAAGAGCAGCGCAGCGATGAGGCGCAACGCCTGTTGCAAGGATGGGCCTCGCGCAACCCCACGCAGGCCGCTCCGAAGGTCGAATTGGCACGGCTGGCCGAAGAACTGGGCGACAAGCAAACCGCCAAGAACAACCTGGTCGAGGCCTTGGCCATCGATCCTTACGACTCGCGCGCCCTGGCCGCGCTCGGGCGCATCCATGAAGAGGCCGGCAATACGACGCAGGCCCTCTCCGATTACGAACGGTCTTTATGGCACGACCGGTTTCAGCCCGACGTAGCGGCACGCGTGGCATCGATCCGCGCTGCCCTCGGTCCGGCAGCTCCTCCGCCGGCGCAACCGGGCGGATCGCGCTACAGCCTGGCGCCGACTTCTCCCACGCTGCGGTAAAGCGACCACGCGTCGAATAGATGACCGCCGCGTGTTCGCGCCGCCCCTGCGTTTGACGGTTGCCGGCACGCCGACTAACGTGCCAGCATGGCATCTCCGCAGCCTCAGAGCCCTCCGCGCGCCGCGTTCACCGTCACGTTTCGCCTGAGCACGCTATTGGCTGTTGTTACCGTCGTGGGATTGTTGCTGGCCGGCTACGTCGGCAACGAGCGCTGGTACAGTGCGACATACCCGCAGGTGTACGTTTACCGGGTCTTACATGACTCGGTTAAGAATGGCGACTCGATGGAGTCGATCCAGTCGAAGCTGGGTGCTGGCTCGGATGCGGACCCGTTGCACAAAGCGTGGTTCGCAAAAATGGCTGCGGCGCCCGCTTTGGCCGATGGGTATGCACCGGACGACATGTTGCTGGTCTATCCCCTCGGCGATGTGACGGTCTTTTTGCAATTCCGCGGCGGAAAACTAGTCAACCACGATCCGCAAGAGTTTGCCGCCTATAGGCCGGCGACATCGATCGGCCTGGCATCGCCACGGCCGGCCACTCCTTGACCCCCCTGAGGGCACCTTCTATCCTGCCCTAGTGTCTTGCCGGCCCGGCGGCCTGGTAGACGGCTGCCGATCCATTGTCTGGGCCGTACTTCGTCAAATTGGCCCAATGGCGTGCAAACCCGGGGGAGCACGCCCCAGACCGTCAGTTACTTCGCCCCCCACTTACTCACGCTGGCTATGCCGATGTATCGCGTTATTGTTCTTGATCCTTTGGCCCAGGAAGGGCTCGACCTGTTGGCCGCGGCCCCGGGTATCGAATACGAGATCCGCACGAAACTCGCCGGCGATGCGCTACGCGAGGCGCTGGCCCAGTTCGACGGTGCCATCGTCCGCAGCGGCGTCAAGATTACGGCCGAGTCCTTGGCCGGCAACAAGCGGCTGAAGGCGATCGTGCGGGCTGGTGTTGGCACCGACAACATCGACAAGGCCGCCGCCACGCACCAAGGCATCGTCGTGATGAACACGCCGGCCGGCAACACGCTCAGCACGGCCGAGCACACGGTCGCCATGATGATGGCGCTGTCGCGCAATATCGCGCCCGCCTATCAGAGCCTGGTCGAAGGGCGCTGGGAGCGGAACCTGTACATGGGAACGCAGCTGGCCGGCAAGACCCTGGGAATCGTCGGGCTGGGCCGCATCGGTCAGGCCGTGGCGTCGCGCGCCCGAGCACTCGAAATGCGACTCCTGGGCTACGATCCGTTTCTTTCCAAAGACCGCGCGCAAGAGTTGGGTATCGAGATCTGTTCGACCGTGCCCGAGATGTTGCCGCATGTTGACTACTTGACGGTACACACGCCGTTGACGGAAGAAACGCGCGGCCTGGTCGGGAGCAAAGAGATTCAAACCATGCGGCGCGGCGTGCGGCTGATCAACTGCGCACGCGGCGGTATCTACGACGAAGCCGCACTGGTCGAAGGCCTCGCATCCGGACAATTGGGCGGCGTGGCTCTGGACGTCTATGCCGAGGAGCCCTGCACGAAGAGCCCGCTGTTCGGCATGAAAGGTGTACTAGCGACACCCCACTTGGGCGCGAGCACGGAAGAGGCGCAAACGAACGTCGCGGCCGAGGGTGCCACGCTGCTGATTGATTTCTTGACCACAGGCGCCGTCCGCCACGCTGTGAACATGATTTCGCTCGATCCGAAGAAGTTCGCCGCGCTGAAGGGAGAACTGGGCGTGGCGTACCGCTTGGGCCGGCTGCTCGCCCAATTGGATCGTGCGCCTGCCAAGGCCTGCCGCTTGGTTTACCGCGGAGAAGTCGCAGGCAAGGAAACCAAATTGCTCACCGCCACCTTTGCGGCCGGACTGTTGCAGCAGGCCATGGCTACCGAAGTGAATATGGTCAATGCCGAGGTACTGCTCCGCGAGCGCGGCATCGAATTGATTGAAGAATCGCGTGCCGACATGGGCGCGTTCAGCTCCGTGATTCAAGCCGAACTGATCACCGAAACCCGCACTTACAAGGCGGCTGGCGCGCTCTTCGGCCACGATATGGCGCGGCTGGTGCAGTTTGGCGAATACCGGCTCGAAGCCTACCTGGACGGCGTCCTGATGATCTTCACGCATCGCGATGTGCCGGGCATTATCGGGCGTGTAGGGACGATTTTTGGCAAGCACCACGTAAACATCGCCCAGATGTCGGTAGGGCGTGCCGGCGAGACGCCGGGAGGAGACGCCATCGGGGTTCTCAATTTGGATAATCTTCCGCCCGCCGAGGCCCTGTCCGACGTGTTGGCGTGGCCCGACATTCTCAGCGCCACTGTGATCCGGCTGCCGAAAGCGGGCGAATTGCCGCCCTGGTTGGTGGGCTGAACATCATCCCCGTTCAGGGGAGCCACCACAGTTTTTGGCGTTGCTCCGCCGTATGGTCGATTGGCAAGGATGCTTCCGGCTCGCTAAGATCGCTCTGGACCGGCCTGCGAGCAACGAGAACCTGGGCGCGTCTGCCGGCGACAGGAGGTCGGTCAGTAACCCGCGAGAGGTTTTGCGATTCCATCGATCACCGCGGAAATCATCATCATCCTGGCATTGATCCTGGCCAACGGCTTCTTCGCCGGCGCTGAGATCGCCATCGTGGCGGCACGACGCGGCCGGTTGCAGAAGCTAGCCGAAGAAGGGGATCGCGCCGCCCGCGTCGCTCTGGAGCTGGGCAGCAATCCCAATCGGTTCTTGTCCACCGTGCAGGTGGGCATCACGGTCATTGGCACGTTTGCCGCCGCTTTCGGCGGAGCCCATCTGGCCACGTATCTAGGCGAGCAGCTCGAGACCTGGGCCAATCCTTGGATCGCAGGGCATGCGCATGCCTTGGCTCTGACGCTGGTGGTCCTTGCGATCAGCTTCTGTTCGTTGATTCTGGGCGAGTTGGTCCCCAAGCGGCTGGCGCTGCGGCGCGCCGAGGCGCTAGCACGAGTCGTCGCGCGGCCGATGTTGCTGATATCGCAAATCGCCCGGCCTGCGGTGTGGTTTTTGGGCCTGAGCACCGACGCGGTGCTATTCCTGATGGGCATGCCTAAACTCGAAGAGTCGGCCGTCAGCGTCGAAGATATCCAGCATCTGCTGAAGATGGGGCGCGAGCATGGCGTGCTCGACGCCGCCGAGCAGAAAGTGGCGATGGAGGCGCTGCAACTCGGCGAACGCTCGGTGCGCGATATCATGCGCCCCCGTACGGATCTGGACGCACTGGATGTGGATACGCCCGCCGCTGAAATCATCGGCGCCGTGGCGATGGCTGGTTTTTCACGGTTGCCCGTCTACGAGCGCGACCTGGATCACATTATCGGTTACGTACACATTAAGGATCTACTGCGCGAGCAGTACTTGCACAACGAGATCAAACTGCGCAAGATGCTGCACCCGCCGCTGTTCGTGCCCGAGACTTTGCCATTGGACCGGTTGCTCGATCTGTTTCAGAAGAAGAGAACGCAACTGGCCATCGTGCTCGACGAGTTTGGCGGCACGCAGGGAATGGTCACGTTGGAAGACGTTTTTGAAGAGCTGGTCGGCGAAATTCACGACGAGCATCGCCGCGACAAGGAGCAGGAGATCGTGCGCCGCGATGACGGCACCTGGCTGGTCGACGGCAGCGTCAGCATCGACGACCTGGCAGACGTATTGGGCTGGAAACAGCTGGAATCTCCGGCCACGCGCCGTTTTAGCACCGTGGCCGGGCTGGTTCTGCGGCAGATGGGCCGGATTCCCGAGATCGGTGCCCGCACCGTCTTCGACGGCGTCGAGCTCGAGGTCGTCGACATGGACGGGCAGCGGATCGATCGCGTTCTCGTGACCCCAACGCCGCCAGTGGATGTGGCACCGGAGGCAGGCTGATACATTTCGCCTGACACGCTGCTCGCGTGACAGGCATAGGGGCACAATGGGGGGCAGGCTTCTCGGGGCGGGCTTCACCGGGGCAGCTTGGGCGATGGATCTGGCCCAGTCCGAGCCTCCAGGCCACGCGGCAGCCGGCGAAGCACGGCACTTGCCTGCGTCTTGGCCACGGCACAGCATCTGCAATCGTTCAGTGCGGGGACCCTTTGCCCCGTGCCATTACTACAACCGTTACAGTCTTCTAGGAAATTGCCGAACAGGGCAAAACTGGACCCATTCGCTCTACCTAGTCGACCTATCTTGCCGATTTATCGCTCGGGTAACTCAAGCGGTGTCAGGGTGATGTACCTTTGTTTGGCACCGTGAGCATAGGATTTTAATTGTGAGGGAAGGCGAAATGGCGGATGCCCCGTTGGCTGCGCGCGTGACTTCGGTGTTGGAGCGAAATCCACATCTCCCGTATCGCACCATGCGTTGCGAAGCTGCGGAAGGACGTGTTGTTTTGCGCGGAGTCGTGCGATCGTACTACCAGAAGCAGATGGCGCAAGAGGTGCTCAAGAGCGTTGACGGAGTCAACGAGATCGAAAACCAGCTAGAAGTTTGCTGGCTATAGATGCTGCTGACGCGATCACTATCGCGTGAACCTGCGTTTGAAGAAATCGCGATCGGCAGTTGCCTGGGCGAGCGAGGTCACCTGCGGATCGCGCTCTTCGGCGAACAACGACTCGATCATGCACGCCGTGTCGTGCGATGTGCGCTGCAGGCGTGACATCCATTGCGAGCGCAGCAGCCCGGTGGAATCGAAAACCTCGGGACCAAAGCAAGCAATCACGCCCGCGGCAATCTCGGCGTTCAGATCGGCGTTGGGACTGGGCAGATCAAACGACGACGAGAAGCTGCTTTTCAGCGAAGCGAACAACAGGGACCACGCGCGGCGCCCCGCTTCGCGGAAATCGTTGGCGAATTCTCGCGCTCGTGCGGGCTCGGCGCCAAACTCGCTGAGATCCTCCGCGACGCTCAGGTGTCCCACCAACAGGTCGGACCAGCACTCGGCGCGGCGACGCAATCGGTTCAAATGTTGGGCCGCCGGCCGCGCCACACTACGGCTATTCACCAGCAGCGACATGGCACGGTTGCGGGCCTCCTGCTGACCGACCAGGATCGTGCGAGCAATGGCACCTGAGTCGCCACAGTTGCGACGGTCGTGTCCGGTAAGAACGGCAGCCCAGACACGCGCCAAGACATCGCCCGTGACGATCTCCTCGAGCATGCCCAGGCTGCTGCGCCGTTCCGCCTCGCTTTCTTCGTCCTCGCCGCGTGACAAATCGCTGAGTCGCTTCAGCGCGCGGCCCCAGCGATCGAGCCGGCACTTCGACCCCGACCAATACTGTTCCAGACATGGTTGCGGCAAGAGCGCGCTACTGGCGATTACCAAGGGGCCGTGCAAAGAGGCCGTAGCGGCTAATTCGACGAGATCGCGGGCGTGCATGTAACAGGTCGGCTCGGCGGAGAAGGTGATCGGCGAAGAGTTACGCGGCCGGACAAACGTTCACGGCGAGAGAGCCTGAGGGGACCAAGGCTCTCCCGCCGCGTTGGATGTGGCCGTCGTCCGCTGGGTAGAGCAAAGGGGGTGCCTGAGGGTCGTCTGTCGCCCTGAACGCCGCCGCGGATCGTGCCAACTCCCTGACGGTAAAGCGGTTAGACGACGGGTTACATTCCGGGCAGAAATTCGGCCGGCACTGCGGCGTTGCCCTGACGCCACCTGCTGCGTGGCGAAAAGAGGACGGCCTATAGCGACAGCAACGGAAATGCGGCTGTCCATCGCCGGCGAGGAGTCTGCCAGGCTCGGGATAGCCGAGGAACGTCGGCGAATCACGATGAGGGAACCGCAACACGCCAGGTACAAAAAGCTACAGGCCATCCCGTGGGACGGCCTGTAGCATCTGGCAAGGCTTTCGGCCTGAGTATTACGCGCTGCGATTGCGACGGCGCCAGGCGGCACCCGCAATGGTTAGGCCGATCAACGACCAGACGACCAGGCTCGCCGGCTCGGGCGCTGGTGCGGGGGCCAAGGCCGAAACGTTCAACAGGGCATCAGTGAAATCGCCGGCACCATTCTGGATTGTCATGATCGCTTGGTCCCCCGCGAGCGGTGTCGGTTCGGTAGGGGATGCAGCCGCTAATTGCGTGATATCGAGCAGAACTTCCCAGGCGGAAGGTTGCCCTGCGCTAACCGTCCAAATCAAGCCAAAAACATTCGTGTAGGGTTGGTTGTCGATTTCCGTTCCACCCACGATGCGGTCGATCGGATCCGACGAAGTGGAAGGGACCAATTGGCCTGCCGATGCGATCCAGGCGCTCGAGCTCAAGAAGCCCGAACTGCGTACCTCGGCCGCCCCCTCACCGCCATTGCCGAAGTGGGCGTTTTCATTTCCAGGCGCGACGAGCGTGCTGCTTGCCGCCCAGGGAGTTGGCACCGAGATGCCGGTACCGTATTTCACTTGGATCTTGGGGCCAGAGGTGGCGCCGACAAGTTCTGGGTTTGCGCCGTTGAATACACCACCCACACCGAGGATCGTATCCCCCTGGGTCCAGCCCATCGCCGTGGCGATGGCTGCATCAGCCGTCATAGTGGCGCTGTACACGTCAAAGCCGTAGTTGCCCGCTCCGTCGACGTACACGCCACTCGAAAGCGAATTGCCGCCGGCAGTCCAACCGTCCTGCGCGGGGTTGCCGGTCAAGGTTATGGCGGCCGACGCCAAGGATACCGACAGCACTAGACATGCCGCGGAGCCGACCGCGAGTAAACGTCCAAGGTGGCGAGCGAAAG